>WFSD01000051.1 GCA_015486235.1 Anaerolineae bacterium | reverse complement strand
TCCCTCTCCCATGGAATGGGCGAGGGAAGAGGGGCACAACAGGCAAAGCTGCACTGTGGGCAATCGGCAAATCGCGTCGAGATGGCACTCTTGAGCCGTTCTCGATGCCAGGAAAAGATGGAAGTTGCCCGACGGCCCCTCCCTCGCCCACCGCAGTGGGAGAGGGAGGGGTTGGGGTGGGTGAGGGTCAAAGCCGCGCCATCCCACCAGGTTGGAGCGCTACCAAAAATATGGAGAAGATGTGTTGCACACTTCCCATGTAAGTATGCAATCATAAACGCTTGTTGCCGACAAGATGTGACATGCCGGAATGTTCCGGCGGTGTAAACCAATGGTGCCACGTGCTTCCTGCCTCGATAGGAGTACGTGGCATTATTACTGTTGCAGATTGACAAATTGTCCTGACAATACCGCAGGTGCGGAGCACGCTCCGCCTACATTCTCTGGAGGTGAGTAATGGCTGTTACGGCTGTTGTAGGTGCTCAATGGGGGGACGAAGGGAAAGGGCGAGTGGTGGATTATCTGGCCCAGGATGCCCGCTGGGTGATTCGTTACCAGGGGGGCGACAACGCAGGCCATACTGTGGTCAATGAGCATGGAACTTTCAGGCTTCACATCGTGCCATCCGGCATTTTCAACCCAGAGACACGCTGCCTGGTAGGCGCTGGCACCGTCGTAAACCCTGATACGCTACTCGAAGAAATCGACGCTCTGCAAAAGGCTGGGGTATCCACGGAAAACCTCTACGTGGACAGGCGTGCTCACATCATATTCCCGTATCACCGCATACTGGATGATCTGCGGGAATCGGCGCGTGGGGAAGGGGCTATCGGCACTACCAAACGCGGCATCGGTCCGGCATATGCCCACAAAGCTGCCAGGATCGGCATACGCATGGGGGATCTCCTGAACGAGGAATGGTTGAAAGGCCGCCTGGAGCAGGCGCTGACATCGGTGAACAGAGAGCTCTCCACCTACGGGCATCCACAGATACCCCTCGGGGAGATTATGGAGAAAGTTCATTTCTGGCGGAAACAGATGGGCCATCGGGTCGTTGATCCTGTACCGATGTTGAAAGCTGCTATCGGGGAAGAGGAGCCCGTCTTGCTGGAAGGGCAGCTCGGCGTAATGCGAGACCTGGACTGGGGCGAGTATCCTTTCGTGACCTCGTCGAACCCTGTTGGTGGGTACGGCCCGGTAGGCGTGGGGTTCCCTTCCTGGCGCCTGAGCGAGATCTGGGGGGTGGCGAAAGCGTACACCACAGCTGTAGGTGCGGGTCCATTTCCTGCAGAGCTGACGGACGAGAGCGGGGATATCTTGCGTGCAAGGGGCAATGAATACGGCGCAACCACCGGCAGACCGAGGCGCACGGGCTGGTTCGACGCCGTCGCCATCAAATACGCTGCATGGACCGGCGGACTGACAGATATCGTTATCACCAAGCTGGATGTGCTGGATGCCTTTCCTGAGATAAAAGTGGCGGTCGCTTATCGGCTCCCCGATGGATCGGTTACCCGGGAGATGCCGGATACCTGGATGCTGGAGCACGTCGAGCCTGTCTGGGAAAGTCATCCTGGATGGGAAACGGATACATCCGATGCACGGCGCTGGGAAGACTTGCCTCTGAACGCCAGAGAATATATCCGCAGGCTGGAGGATCTATCCGGCGTGCCCATCGTATATGTCTCCGTAGGCCCGGAAAGAGGTCAAATCGTACCTGCGAGGGAAAGATAGCGATGTTCGATCACAATACCTATCTGTCCCCATTCACGTGGCGGTATGGCAGCCCAGAGATGCGAGAAATATGGTCAGAAATCCATCGGAGGCGGTTGTGGCGCAGGGTGTGGGTGGCCCTGGCAGAATCTCAGCACCGAATGGGCTTGTTCTCTCGGGAGAAAGTGGAGGATTTGAGATCGCACATGGACGACATCGATCTCCCTCGCGCTCTGGAAATCGAAGCAGAGATAGGCCACGATGTGATGGCTGAGATCAAAGTCTACGCAGAGCAATGTCCGTCCGGCGGGGGGATTATCCATTTGGGGGCTACCAGTGCCGACATCACAGACAACGCGGACGTCCTCCGCATTGGCGAGGCGCTCGACTTGGCGATGCAGCGGACGAAGGGTCTGCTCGAATCCCTTGCGATGCAGGCGGGCCGCTGGTCGGAAACCCCGTGCGTGGCATTTACGCACCTCCAGCGAGCCGAGATAACCACTATAGGCTACCGCATGGCTGTACACCTGCAAGAGGTATGGGAGGATTTCCAGGCGCTGAAAGAGGTCAGGCACAGGCTGAGGGGCAAGGGATTCAAAGGAGCCGTAGGCACCTGCGCTTCCTATGTCCATGTTCTTGGGAGCGTGGACAAGGCACGGGAGATGGAGAAAATGGCGCTGGATATCCTTGGCCTGGAAGCATACCCGGCGACCACGCAGGTTTACCCACGTCGGCAGGACTGGGAGGTGTTGACGGTGCTGGCAGGCCTCGCGGGGAGCCTGTACAGGCTGGCGTTCAGCGTGCGGCTCCTCCAATCCCCTCTGGCCGGGGAGTGGAGTGAGCCGTTCCCGGAGAGGCAGGTAGGATCGTCAGCAATGCCTTTCAAGCGGAATCCGGTGCGGATGGAGAAAGTGGCCAGCCTGGCGCGGATGTTGCCTCATCTAGCACAGGTGGCCTGGGACAATGCCGCCCATAGCCTGCTGGAGCGGACGCTGGACGACTCCGCCAATCGGCGTGAAATGCTCCCCACGGCGTTTCTGGCCGTGGACGAGATGCTCCGCACTACAGCGGGCGTGATCTCCGAGATTCGCATAGATCAGGAAGCGGTACAGCGGAATCTGGCCCTTCACGCTCCTTTCGCCGCCACGGAGGCCATTCTCATGGAGGCGGTCAAGGCTGGCGGAGACCGTCAGACTCTCCACGAAGCGCTGCGGGAGCTTAGCCTTCGAGCCTGGGAAGCAGTGCAAGCAGGCATGGAGAATCCACTGCCGGCGCTCCTCTTGGAGGATCCGAGGTTTTCCATGCTGGATAGGGAAAAATTCCGCTCGCTTTTCGACATGTCCTCGTATGTGGGCGCTGCGCCACAACTGGCGAGGGAGATGTCGAGGGCGGTGATGGAGGATTTGGAGCGATGCGAAGGGGGCACGTAGGGCCGATACCGCTATCTGCGGGAGTTGGCTCAAAACGCTGCTCCAGGGTTATAATTTGATGGAGACTCGGACGACAAGGAGAACTCATGCTGTTTCACTCAATGGTGTTGGCATTCTCTCCGATTCTGCCATTGGAGACAGGTACGACTCAGGCTTTGTTGGCCGCTTTGGGATGGTTGCTCCCCATAGGGGTGCTCTTGATCGCAGCATCCGGCATGAGGAAGGAGGAGGCCAGGGAGGCGACACTCACTTTTCTCATCGCTGCCGGGGTCACGGCGGCCCTCTATTTCGCCTATGGCTTCGCGCTTCAGTTCGGCGGCGTGGGGATACGTTACAGGACCCAGGGGCTTTCGGGGCTGGTGTGGCTCTGGACGCCGCTGGATCTGAAATGGGGAACAGGTTGGGGAATGGCAGGAATCCGGGGATTCGGGTTGCTGCCCCCGGCGTCCACGCCGGAAGCATATCTGCTTTTCCTGGCATTTCTCCCTCGCGCGGTCACTGCTGCAATGATACCGCTGCTCCTTCTCCGGCACAGGGCGCCCCTGTGGGCGTCCATCGGGGGCGCGATCCTGAGTGGCGGCGTGCTCTACCCCTTAATGGGATGCTGGCTGTGGGGCGATGGATGGTTGAGCAACTTGGGACATGACCTGGGCCTGGGCCACGGGTTCGTGGATGCAGCTGGGAGCAGCCTGTTCCTCATGGCCGGCGCGGTTTCTCTGGCGGCGATGCAGGCGATATTGCCCAGGAAAGCCGCGCCGCACGACGGCGCTGAACTGCCGCCAGTTCACCTACCGCTGCTGGCAGGCCTGGGCGCAGCGATGGTGCTGGTCGGGGGTACCGGGTGGACGCTGGCTAACCCACTCCTGGGGGGCGTCTCCCCTACCCTGGCAGCCCTCAACGGTATCCTTTCGGCGCTGGCGGGGGCGCTGCTACCGTCCCTTTACCTCTGGTTCGTACGGGGAGGCAGCGATCCACTGATGGCGTCCCGCGGTCTCGTGGCAGGTTGGGTCGCGGGTGCAGCTTCGTTCTGCTTCGTTCCGCCGTGGGCCGCGATGACGATTGGAGGGATAGCCGGAATCCTGGTGCCCCTGGTGACCTACCTGGTGGATCGCGTGGCCCGCTGGGATGATCCTGTTGGGGCGGTGTCGACGTTCCTGGTGCCAGGAGCGTGGGGCCTGGTGGCGTTAGGGATATTCGCCGACGGTGCTTCCGGGGTTGGCTGGAATGGCATCGGCGCCGAAAGCTACATGGGCGTGCCGAGACAGGGGGTCTCCGGGCTGCTGGTAGCTTTTGGGAGCAAGCCTGACTGGCCCGGTCAGGAACTGGCGCAGATCGTAGGAGGTTCCACGGTGCTATTGCTGGCGATCTTCCTGGGTTTGCTGATCTTCGGCGTTGGGGCATGGGCCGGGAGCAAAAGCCTCGGTATAGAGACGCCATCGGGCAAGAGTTAGCGACGACGAGAACTAACGCAGGGACCACCCAGGGCGAGGATACCTTGCTCCTGCAAATGCCGCCATGCACCCGCGTCAACGGCTGCAGGCTGTCGGTCAACAGCTTTTCCGGTTCAGGAGGTTCGAATGGCAAATTTCGTTCATCTGCATGTGCATAGCGAGTACTCCCTGCTGGACGGCATGGCGCGCATACCGCAGCTCGTCTCCGCAGTCGCGGAAATGGGGATGCCTGCCGTCGCCCTGACGGATCACGGAGTGATGTACGGTGCTATCGAATTCTACCGGGCCGCCCGCAAGGTCGGGCTGAAGCCGATCATCGGGATAGAGGCATACATGGCACCACGGCGCATCACTGACAGGGAGAAAGTGGACCGCAAGTCCTTCC
>WFSD01000050.1 GCA_015486235.1 Anaerolineae bacterium | reverse complement strand
CTAAGCAGCCTCTTATGGGAGAGGGAAGGTAGGGCAGGCCGCCGCAGGCGGCCGGGGTGATAGGAGAGGTCAAAAGGCAATCCCAGCCTCCCTGCCCAGACAGACTCACCCCACTGCCTTTGAGCGCCACCAATTCATTTTGGTGCTTGCAAGCGCCAACACAACGCTCGGGCCCACCGACGCGCAGCACGTTGCGCCAAACCTCCACCGGATGAATCCGGTTCTCGAGGCGGGCTGACGCCCGCCGAACTGGACGTTGTGCCGCTCAGAGCGTCCCTACGTCGAAAGGGCGTTCTCCGCACAGGCAACGCTCTGGTTGGCGCCGAAGGCGCCTCAAGTGCCGAATTCATTCGGTACTGCGAATGCCAACGCAACACCGTTGTCAGGTTCAACGGCGGGTCCGGCACGATGCCATGAGCGGCAAAATAGCGGCTCACGCAGCGCAGGTGTCTCCAGCAGGAAATCTGGCATTGTCAGGACAATTTGTGTTAAACTGCAATTAGCTCGCCCCGGCGAGCCAGACGGCTCGCCCTACGAGTCCCGCAGAAACCCATCCCACCAGTTTCGAGCGCGACCAATGAATTCGGCACTTTTACCCCAATCACAAAGGCTGACGGAATACAGACATGAGTACACCCCGCAGCGTTCTTTCGCGGGTTCAACTCTACATCGGGTGACACTTGTCCATGCCCAAAGGGGCTGCTACCTCCTTTGCAAGATCCGGTTTCCGCACATCGAAACATCGCGTTGTCGTCACGAGACGAGGCTGCGTCCTATCCATCGTGCGTGCCGGCGAGCGGGTTGATATTCCCCGCGTGCTGTGGGCGGTATACCGGCAGCGTGAAGAAAAAGGTCGAGCCTTTTTCGGGCTCGCTATGGACCCACACGCTACCTCCATGGGCCTCTACCAGCGATTTGACGAGATACAGCCCCAGGCCGGTGCCTTTCGTCTCCCGACGCAAGCCGCTGTCCAGCCGCGAGAAGCGTCGGAAAAGCCTGCCCTGTTCCTCCGGCGGTATCCCGATCCCCTGATCGGCGACATACACGGTCACTTTGTCACTGTCGCTCCACGCTCCTACGCGTATCACACCTCCCCGTGGCGAGTATTTCACAGCATTGCTGAGAAGATTGCCAAGGATTTGGCGAAGCCTTTCCGGATCGGCCAGAACGGGCGGAAGGTTCTTCGGCACATCCAGCACGAAATCGTGCCTCAAAGTCTGCATTCGAAACCCCTCGGTCACTTTCTCTACGATCGGGCGGAGCGAGGTCGGTTCCGGCCGGATTTTGAGAGCCCCTGCCTGAATGCGGGATACCTCCAGCAGGTTGTCTATCAGTTCCGCCAGCCGGTTGCTTTCCTCTTCGATAGCCATCAGGCCGTCCTCCAGCGTCTTCCTATCCCAGTTCGCATCCTCCCGGCGCAGCGTGCTGGCATATCCTTTGATGACCGCCACTGGCGTCTTCAGCTCGTGGGATATGACGGAGATGAAAGTCACTTTCATCTCCTCCGCTTCTTTGAACCTGGTAATGTCCTGCACCGTGATGATGACGTTG
The DNA here is from genome assembly GCA_015486235.1 of Anaerolineae bacterium. Lineage (GTDB taxonomy): Bacteria > Chloroflexota > Anaerolineae > S016-19 > S016-19 > S016-19. The sequence goes on along the minus strand of WFSD01000050.1, from coordinate 2,663 downwards.
ACCAGTTCGTCCCCTTCGTAGAGTGGCGTTACGGTCACGCCGACGATTTTCTCCTTCCCTCTCGCGGGCTCCAGCACTCCCTCGACGTAGAAAGGGCTCTGGGCTCGACCATTCAGGAAAGAGCCACACACCTCGATGCCCTGGGTCTCCCGCATGTGGAGAACATCGGCGCAGGGGAGGCCAACCATTTTTTCCTTCCGACGCCCCACCATGTGGGAAAATGCCAGGTTTACCTGCTCCGTCCGGCCTTCGTCGTCCAGGATGATGATGCCTGCGGGACTGTTGTCTATGATGGTATCCAGGCGTGCTTTCTCCCATCGCAGCTGGGAAACCAGGCGAGCATTCCGCACGGCGATGGCTGCCTGGTCGGCGAATGCAACCAACACCTGCCGGTCGTCCTCCGAGAAAGCGCCCCCTCCGCGGCGGAGGACGTATATCATCCCAAGGAGGTCCTCCTTGAATTTCAGAGGCATCGCCACGACCTGGTGCAAAGGAAGCCCCAGCCCTGTCGTCACCTGTATGACCCTGGATTCCAGGTTCGGTATGATCCAGGATCCGACTCCCGGCACGCGCTGCGGCACCGCCTCCACCAGCGGAGCAAAGTACGACAGATCCTCCGGGCGGATGCCGTAGAAAGCCCTGACCTCCGGGCCACGCTTGCCCTGAAGGACTATGAGCCCCATCTCCCCCTGCACCATTTCCACTGCATGGTTCAGAATGAGGCGCAGGAGAGCGCTTAGGTCGAGCCTGGAAGTCATGGCTTTGATCGTTTTCAGCAGGTATTCCTGCTGGCGCAACAGGTATTCGTACCCGTAGTCGAACATGATCACCAACCGGTCACAGAATTAACATGGCATCGCCGAAAGAGAAAAATCGATATCTCTTCCGGATTGCCTCGCTGTAAGCTTTTTTCATCAGCTCTTCCCCCATGAACGCCGCCACCAACGTCAGGAGTGTGGACCGAGGCAGATGGAAATTCGTGACGATGGCGTCGACAGCCCGGTACCGATAACCGGGGTAGATGAAAAGGTCGGTCTCCCCGCTCCAGGAGGCGACTGTCTGCCCCGGCCCTGCGTTGGCCGCTGCGGTCTCCAGCACGCGGACGCTTGTGGTGCCAACAGCTATCACGCGCCCGCCGGACGATTTCGCACGATTTACCTCCTCCGCCGCATCCTTGGGAAGGATTCCAAACTCGGAGTGCATCCGGTGCTCTTCCAAAATTTCTTCTTTCAGCGGTTGGAATGTCCCCAGGCCCACATGCAGGGTGACGAAAGCAAATCTCACCCCCATTTTTCTGAGCGATTCCATCAGCTCAGGGGTGAAGTGCAGCCCGGCGGTGGGTGCTGCCACCGATCCATCCTGGCGGGCGTAAACCGTCTGGTATCGCTCAGGATCCTCCAGCTCGCGGTGGATGTATGGTGGCAAAGGCACAACTCCCAGATGCGACAGAATCGGTCCCAGAGGTTGGTCGAACCGGACGATGCGGGAACCAACCTGGGTTACCCTTTCGATCTCGGCTTCCACCCTGGTATCGTCTTTTCCCAGGACGACCCGGACGCCGGGGTGCATTCGGTGGCCCCGCACGAGGCATTCCCATCGCTGCGGTTCCAGTCGACGGAGCAGAAAAACCTCCGCTTTTCCGCCAGTGGCTTTCCTGCCGAACATCCGGGCAGGGATGACCCGGCTATCGTTGGCCACAAGGAGGTCTCCCGGCCGCAGATACTCGCCCAGGTCGCGGAAAATCCGATGTTCGATCCTGCCGTCTGGCCGGTGGACCACCATCAGGCGGGAGCTATCCCTCGGTTCCGCCGGTTCCTGAGCTATCAGCTCTTGCGGCAGGTCGTAGTCGAAATCCGATGTACGCATTCTGTCTCACCCGCGTTTTCTGGTGGACTTGCCGCGCTTCGGTCTTGTGCCACCGCGGTAGCTGGGGGCGATGATTCCCCAGTACGTGCTCCTTCGGGAATCCATTATCCTGGTCACCAGCCAGGGGTCGATCTCATCCAGGGGGTGCGCTGTGGTGATGACCGTCGGCAGAGACGCGTTGTAGCGGTAATTCAGGATCTGGAAGAGCTTCTCCTTGGCCCACGGAGTGGCGTTCTCGGTTCCCAGGTCGTCCAGGACCAGGAAATCGATCCGTCTGACTCGCTCGAAGCGTAGGTCGTAGGTGATGGGGCTGCGTGGGTTGAAAGCTGCCCTGAGGTGATCGAGCAGGTCGGCTACCACCACGAAGAGCACTTTTTCCCCCTTTGCCACGCGCCTGTGAGCGATGGCTGCCGCAAGATGGGTCTTGCCGCAGCCGTATGTGCCGGAGAACGTGAGCCACCCCTTCGGGTCCTCGGAGAACCTCATCGCCAGGGAGAAAGCGTGGGCCAGGTTTTCCCGTTCCTCCTTGGGGAGCGATTTGCGAGGGTCCCATTGTTCGAAAGTCATGCTATCCAGCAGCGAGAGGATGCTGATCTCCATGCCAGCACTTTCGGGATTCCGGTAGTCCGGCGCCTGGATCGGGATAACATTGCTCACCACCGGGTCTAGCATCCGGGAGCGGAGCCGCTGCGGCAGATCTTCCAATGGCTGGTTGCTGGTGATGACTGTGGGAAGCTTACCGTTGTATCGGTAGTTCAATATCTGGAAGAGTTTTTCTTCCGCCCATGGTGTGGCGT
>WFSD01000049.1 GCA_015486235.1 Anaerolineae bacterium | reverse complement strand
GGCCATAGCCGCGTAGAAACCGGGGAAAGTGAACCCGGCCGGAATCTCGAAAAGCGTATCGGCGGCCGAAGCCAGCGTGTCGGTCACTTCGGCGGTGGGCAGGTTGGTCATCTTCTCGACGCCGCCCACCAGGGCGACATCGTACAGGCCCGATGCAATCGCCAGAATTCCCTGCCTGAGGGCCACGCCGCTGCTGGCGCAGGCATCTTCCACACGGGTGGCGGGACGGGAAGCCAGCCCCACCGCGTCGGTCAGCAGAGGCGCCGTGTGAGTCTGCCCCTCGAACAGGTCGCTGGAGAAATTGCCGATGTAGACGATTTCGATGTCCGCTGGGTCGAAGCCCTTGTCCACCGACCGGCGCATGGCCTGGAAGGCTTCGACGAAGAGGTCACGACTGTTCTTGTCGGGGAATGCACCGAACTTGCTCATCCCCGCACCGACCAGGGCAACCTCGCGTCCAAGAGTTTTCTTGTTCATTGTGTACCTCTTCGACTTCTCTGGGAAGGCTCACCGCCGGGTATGCCAGGAATGCGAGATCAGCGAGCCACGAGCCAGCGGGACAGTTCCCTCAGAAGAGGTTTTATCGCTGATTCGCTGATTCGTTGATTCGCTCATTCGTTGTGCCGGACTCTGCGGTGAGAAAACTCCCTTCCTATTTCGCATACCGCTTCCGCAGTTCGCGCTTCAGAATCTTCCCCATCGAGGAAAGCGGCAGCGAGTCCACGATTTCCACGCTCTTGGGCACCTTGTAGCGGGCCAGGTACTGGCGCATGTGCTCCAGCAACTCCTCCGGAGTCGCTGTGGCGCCGGGTTTGAGCACCACGAGCGCCTTCCCCACCTCGCCCCATTTCTCGTCCGGGACGCCGATGACGGCGCACATGTGAACCGCGGGGTGCTTGTAGAGCACGTTCTCGATTTCCACGGGGTAGACGTTCTCCCCGCCGGAGATGAACATATCCTTCTTGCGGTCGCGGACGTAGAAGTACCACTCCTCGTCGTACTCCACGATGTCGCCCGTGTGGAACCAGCCTTCCTCGTCGATCACTTCCGCCGATGCTTCGGGATTGTTCCAGTAGCCGGAGCACCCCGACGGGCCTTTGAGCACTAGTTCGCCGGGCTGATGCGGGCCCAGAGGTTTGTTGTCGTCGTCCACCACGCGCACGTCGATGAAGAAGTTCGGCCGCCCGATGCTCCCCGCCTTGCGGATGACGTCCTCGGCCGGCAATGCGAACAGGCCAGGCCCGTACTCGGTCATGCCGAATCCCTGTTTGAACTTGATGCCTTTCTTTTCGGTGTAGAATTCGATGAGGGGAACGGGCAGCGGCGCGCCGCCGGACGTGCAGAAGCGCAGGCTGCTCAGGTCTGCATCCTCGAAGTTGGGTGTCTGCGTGAGCATCTGGTACATGGTCGGCACCGCGGCGAAGACAGTCACTTTCTGGCGCTCGATGAGTTCCAGCACCTGCTGCGGGTCGAACTGGCGGGTCAGGATGGTCGTGTTGCCAAAGACCACCTGCGAGGAGATGTAGGCGAACAGTCCTCCGGCGTGGAAAAGGGGGAAGACGCACAGGTAGACGTCGTCGTGGTGCAGGTCGTGGATGACGGTGTTTAGCACGTTCCACGCAATCTGGCGATGGCTGATTTGCGCTCCCTTGGGCAGGCCGGTCGTGCCGCCAGTGAAGAGCAGGCAGGCGATGTCCTCTTTGTCCAGCGCCTCGTAAATGACCGGCGTGTCCGGCGCGGACTGCAGTGTGGTTTCGTAGTGCAGGGAGCCGGGAATTCCATCGCCCTCGATGTGGACGTAGTGCTCGATGGCGGCGTCCGTGCCGCGGGTGGCCTTCTCGATGTTCGCGACGGCATCCACGAAATCGCCGGAGTAAACCAGAACTTTGGGCTTCGTGTCCTCGATGAGGGATACCAGTTCGCGCCAGTGGAGCCGCCAGTTGAACGCGGTGTGGATGGCGCCCAGCTTCCCGCAGGCGTAGAACACGTCCAGATGCTCGATGCCGTCGCGGGCCAGAATCGCCACACGGTCGCGGTAGCCCACACCAGCTTCGCTCTTGAGCCAGTTCGCGAGCCGGTTGACACGATGGTTCCATTCTTTGTAGGTCAGGCGCATCTCCGGTGATTTGCCCGCGTCGATGATGGCGAGCTTGTCGGGGGAGTAGATTTCGCGCCGTCCGAGATAATCACCGATATACATGGTCAGCCTCCTGATCAAAAATCAATCGATTTCGCGGCGAAGAATTTACGCAACGTGGGCCAGAAGATGTCCGGCCTCTCCATGTAGGTCATGTGTCCGCACTCCGGCAGCATGACCTGGCGGCTGTTGGGCAAGATATCCACCAGTTTGCGCTGCTGCCACGGCGGTATTGCCCGATCCTGCTCACCGGTCAGGATGAGGGTCGGAGTCATGATGTGACGATAGGCGTCCGGGTTGTTGTCGATGTTCTCGAAGAAAGGGTTTTGCGCTTCGGTCAGGCGTATCAGGCAGTATTTCTGGTCTTTGTAGCGGTCGTAAAACCTCAGGCGTCCCCGCTCCATGGCCTCGCCGTAGATTTTGCGGGCGAAGTTCTCGCCGAAGGTCTTCTCGTAGAGATACTGGGTGTAGATGTCGAAGACCTCGTCGGTGGAGCGGTAGAAGCGCAGGGAGATGTCCTGGTACATTTGAAAAAGCGTTTCCCGCGTCAGCAGGATGCCGGAAAGGGTGAGGGTGTGCAGCCTGTCCTGGTGCAACCGCCCCAGTTCGGCAGCGATGAAACCACCGTAGGAGACGCCGATGGGGTGGATTTTCTCGATCCCCAGCACGTCCATGATTTCGACGAGGTAATCGGCAAACCTGTCGATGTAGTACGGCTCGTCCTCTGCCGAAGATTGCCCCTGCCCGAAGTAGTCGTACAAAAGGATGTCGTAATCCGGGTGCAGGAACGGCACCGTGCGATACCAGGATTTGGTCAGCATCGCCAAGCCGTTAAGGAAGACGACGACCTCCTTCTCGCCTTCGCCGAAATATTCCCAGTAGATTCTGCGCGTGCCGTTCTCGACAGGCAGAAAACCGGTTCTGGTGGGAAGATATTTCACCTCTGTTGTCATGATCACTCCGTTTGTTGAACTCTCCAGCCTGAACGAGCTAGAACCAAAAGCCGATGCGGAGCCGCTGAGACTATCCAAATCAGCGAATCAACGAATCGGCGAATCAGCGGAATCGTCTCCTCGCACACACCGTTGATTCGCTCATTCGCTCATTCGCTCATTCGCTTATTCGCTCTTTCGCTGATTCATTTGGTTCGTTGTCCTCTGCGTCTCTCGCGTCTTTGCTACAAATTCCTGTCCGATGTGCAAGAATTTCGTTGGTAAGCGCCTATCCCGCCGTCCATTTCCACACGGAAGCGGCCATGGTGATGCCACCGCCGCTGGCGCAGAACATGATGATGTCGCCGGGACGCGGGCCTTTGCCCTGGGCGATGGCGTCGTCCAGCGCCATGATGACGCAGGGCGATCCAGTGTAACCCCACTTGTCCATCACCCAGTGGGTCTTCTCCATGGGCTGTTCGAGCAAGTCCATCATGTACTCGATGGTGCGCAGGTTGAGTTGGGTGAAGAAGTAGTAGTCCACGTCGTCGAACGTCAGCCCGACTTTGTCCAGCGCGCCCTGCATCAGGCGGGGCCAGTACTCGGTGTTGAAAGTCTTGGGAAACTTCTTGACGAACTGGACTTTGGACGGCCCGAATTTTTCCAGATTCTCTGGCGTACAGGGACGAAATGCGCCGCCGGTGTAGATGCCGAGTGCATCGTGGTACTTCCCCACCGCCAGCATGTTGCTCGCCAGGAAGCCCGGCTCGTCGCCCACGCCCAGCACAACCGCTCCGGCGCCGTCGGCGAACAGGTTGGCCGTTTTCTTGTCGTTGGAATCGAGGAAGCGGCTCATGCCGTAGCCGCCCGTGACGAGGATGTACCTGAAGGACGGCTCGGTCATCAGGTAGCGGGCACCCTGATCCAGCGCCGTAACCCAACCCGCACATGCCGAGTTGACGTCGTAGCAACCGGCGTTGACCGCACCCAGCTTGTGCCGCACCACCACCGAGGTGGAAGGTGAGAGGTAGTCGGGCGTGTCCGTGGAGACAATGAGCAGATCGATATCCGTGGGCTGCAAACCCGCACGCGCCAGCGCTTTCCGCGATGCCTCGACCACCAGGTCGGACGTGGTTTGCCCCGGCGACATCCAGCGCCGCTCGCGGATGCCGACGTTCTGCACCAGCCATTCGTCGGTGGATTCGCCCAGCAGTTCGTCTATCTCGGCGTTGGTGACCACCCGCTCCGGGACGTAACTGCCGGTTGCCAGGATCTGGGGATGCCGGGCCATCTCTACGTC
>WFSD01000048.1 GCA_015486235.1 Anaerolineae bacterium | reverse complement strand
TCATCGGAGGGGAGTCGTACGTAAGCACGGAGGATGCATCCAGGCTGGAGGCGTCAGGTTCTGAGGTAGAGCGTCTCGCTGGCAGTGCAGAGGAGATAGCGGATCGGTTGCGGAAGTGTGTGGAGGCTCGTGATCCTTTCGCCGCCTAGCCTCGGAACCCGTCAGGCTCACACGGGCTGGTCGGGCCGATAGCAAGGTCATTCACCCGCCACTCCGATACGCCAAACGGTGAAAGCCAGGGAGCCGTCTTTCCTGTGGAACTTTTTCAGCAGGTATAGCTGCTGGCCGTCGCGGTCCAGGGCGTCACGCACCGGGGAAACCCGCTTCCATGCAGGCATCACCAGGAACATTCTCCGATGCGCGATCTTCTCCGCATTTCGCGCCAGGTACTCCGGGCTGAGATAATATCTCTTTTCTATTGGCTTGCCGTAAAGGTAGAAGTCCCAGTACCATCCCAGCCAGTGGTGGTACAGGACCGAGCCGGGTGGGGCTGTTTCCGAGAGATATGCTGCCACCCGGTCTATCCCTTCGTGTAACCTGTGATCCCCACCTATCGGTAGCTCTCCTGCAAGGGCACCGGGTATGGACCAGATCACCGCGGCGAAAACAACCATCGCGACCACAGGGCGCCATTTCCATCGAATAGCAGCTATCCCGCGCCCTAACACCAGAGCAAGCAGCGGCACGATCCCCAGCAAGTACCTGTCCCACACCTGGAAATTTACCACCACGTGCAGCGCAAGGTACGCCGGCACGAAAGCGACCACCAACAGGCTCATCTGACGTGACGATTTCTTCTCCATGCATTCGACTGCCAACCACAGGAACGCCGCCGCCAGCGCAGCGTTCACCAGGGGCGAAGCGTATACCATCCCCAGGAGCCTCCACCACCCGGCGATTTTTCCCGCCCAATGGTATGCGGGTTCCAGGCGTATCCCGCCGTATGTGGCGATGCTCCGGTCCCAGAAGCTCGGGCGGAACGCCCACCGCAGGGAGTCCCACCATGTAACGAGGCTGAGCACCGGCAACAGCCCGCCCAGGAAAGGCATCCATTTTCGCCAACTGCGTCCGGCTTCCAACGCCAGCAACCCGGCTACCAGGGGCAAGAATAGGATGTTTTGCTGTTTGCTGGCGTAGGCCAGTCCCACAGCGATGCCGGCCAGCAAAAATTGACCTTGCCCAATAGCCCACAGCGAGGCCAGCACCCACAAGATCAGAAAAGGGTCGGTGAACATGGTTGGGGAGAAGAGGATGGCAAAGGGTGATAAGGCGTAGGCTGCCAGTGCCCAGAAAGCGGTCTCCCTCCCGTACCAACGCCGGGCAATCCCCCACAACAGCGGGAGTGAGAGGAAGCTGGCCGCGATGTTGGGGAAGCGCGCTGCCTCCATGCTCAGTCCAAAAGTGCGGAATGCTCCTGCCAGGGAATAAATGAAAAGTGGCGGTTTGTCCACGTAGACACTGAAAAGCGCCGGATCGCGGCCTGTGGCTATCAGGCGCGCCCAGTAGCCGTACAATGCTTCGTCCGGGTGGAGCGGAAATTTCCCCCAATCCCAGATGCGCAGGGCCCAGCCAAGGAGCAGAAGCAAGAGAATCGGGGGGCTTCCAGAGGCGAGCTGCCTGGACAGCGATCTGGGCGTTTCTCTCAATCGGCGAACCTGTACCGGATTAAAGTCCACAGCGCCCTGATCCCATCACGCCAGGAGATTTTCTTCCCCTCGTTGTACTCCCTTCCGCTGTAGGAAATCGGCACTTCGTAGATACGATACCCGCGCTTCAACACTTTTGCCGTAACCTCTGGCTCGAATTCGAAACCGTGGGATTTCAGCGGGATGGACTTGATGACATCGGCCCTGAACGCTTTGTAGCATGTTTCCATATCGCTCAGGATGGCATCGTACAACACGTTGGTGAGCAGAGTCAGAAGCTTGTTGCCGAGCATATGGGTGAAAAACATGCTTCTCCGAGGGCCACCGAGAAACCTGGAGCCATACACCACCGCTGCCCGGTCTTCCAGTATCGGCCGCAGGAGCTTCGGGTAATCCCTGGGGTCATATTCCAGATCAGCGTCCTGAATGACGAAAATGTCTCCTGTGGCATGTTCTATGGCCGTCCGAACCGCAGCCCCCTTGCCCAGATTCTTCTCGTGGTAGAACACCCGTATGTCGCCTCTTCTGGCTTCCTCCCGGAGGATTGATCCGGTTTCGTCTGTAGAGCCGTCATCCACCACCACGATCTCTTTTCCCATCAATATCTTCTCGTGACTGACTCCGTCATCCAGCACTTCTACGTCCACTATCACATCCATGGCCCGAACCAGAGCCAGGATATGGCGGATAGTCTTCTCCTCATTGTACGCAGGTATCAAAACAGAAAGCTTCCTCAGCTCTTTCACTTTTGTGGATTCCCTATCGCTATGCTATAATCTCGGCTGTCCAAAAACTTTTTGGGAGACAGAGTATGGAACAACAACAGCAACCAATGCCAGCGGCCGACCAGATTCCCCCAGAAGAGCATGTGGGTCTCACTTTCGGAGATGGTTTCCAGTTCGGATGCGGATTTGCTATCGCGCTCACCCTGGCATCTGTGCTCGTGATCCTGGGGCTGCTTTTGCTCCTCCTGATCCTCTCTTTATCCGGCATCAACCTGCTTCATAACTTGATCGGTGCAGCGCCTATGGTGTGATGTTCTCTCTTCAGGGATTTCGAAACAGATCGAAAGCCGTTCCAGAGGTCCCCTCGAGGCATCTGAGACAGATCACGGCTTTCCGTTGGGGTTGATGGATACCCTTCGGTTCCCCACGACTCACTTCGAACACCCTCCTCAGTCTTTTGCAGCCTGATATGCCAGAATGATTGCCTCAGCGACCTCTTTCATCGGCTTTCGTGTGTCCATGCTCATCTTCTGGATCTTCCGGAATGCCTCGGCTTCGCTCAGTTTGTGCTGATCCATCAGGATGCCCTTGGCCCTATCGACGAGCTTGCGGGTATCCAGTGCCAGCTTCAAATTCCCCAGCTCTTGCTGTAAATTCAGGAATTCCTGGAACCTGGAGATGGCGACCTCGATCGCAGGGGGCAGATCGCTCTCACGGAACGGCTTCACCAGGTATCCTCCGACGCCTGCTTCCAAAGCCCTCTGGACCAGATCGCGCTGGCTATAGGCGCTGAGGAGGAGTACCGGCGCAATTCTTTCTTCGGTCAGTATTTTGGCTGCATCTATCCCATCAAAATCCTGCCCCTCGAACTTTATGTCCATTATCACCAGATCCGGCTTGAGCTCCCGTGCCATGTTCACGGCGCTTCTGGGGTCCATTGCCTCCCCCACCACCAGGTAGTCCAGGTTCGTCAGCATCTCCCGCAGGTCCATCAGGATGAGTGACTCGTCATCGGCTATTATGATCCTTTTTCTGCCCATCAGATAACCTCCTTCGAACTCGCCCTCGAGAATCGCACCGTAGCCACGGTATAACCTTCTTCTCTTTTCAAAAAAAACTCACCTTTCAATTCGTTTTTGACCAGGGCCTGCACTATCTGTAGCCCCAGGCTATTTGTCTTTTCCAAGTCGAAGTCGGGCGGAAGCCCGGTCCCATTGTCCTTGACTTTTATTTCCACGCTATTGCCCAAGTCCTGCAATTCTACCATGATCTCGCCAACGGCGGAAACCTCGCTATAGCCATGCTCTATGGCATTCTGCAGGAGTTCGTTCGCCACCAGGGCGCATGCCGTGCTTTGCTGGGCGGGGAAATAAACATCGGCCCCATGGAAGTGTATCTGCATCCCAGATCCGTCCGACAGCAGACCTCTGGTTTGCTCCACGACGCGGGAGATGACATCACGCAGATTTATGCTGCGCCCGCTGCTGTGGGACAGGTATTCATGGATTGCCGAGACGCTGAGAATGCGGTTTATCGCCTCCTGCAATGCAGTCCTGGCCTCCTGACTTTGTACCCGCCGTTGCTGGATTCTCAAAAGGGACGCTACAGTCTGCAGATTGTTCTTGACCCGGTGGTGGATTTCCTGGATCATGGCATTCTTGGTCCTGATCTCCTGCTCTTTGAGCAAAGCTTCGGTAGCGTCATGCACCAGTATCAGGGCGCCGTCGAACTTTTCCTGCTGGGGTCCTGCGAAAATCCGTTCCGGAAGGGACTGCATAGCGGGGCATCTCATCGGTATCACTTTCCGCGCCCAGATGCGGTTGCCCTCCTCATGTTCTTCTTCCAGGCACCGGTTCTCAGCCAGTGCTGCGTTCACTACCTGAGCGTCACGAGTGTTCAGTGATTTCAGGTTGATCCAGGTAAGCTTGCCGAGGTGTCCCAAGCGACGGTATAAGTTCATGGCTACGCCGCTGGCGTAAGTGATTGTCATCTGGTTATTCACGTAGAGCACTCCGTCCCATTCTGTGAACGGTGACAGGCCGCTGCAGGTGGACAGTTTCCCCTCCCAGCACATTTTCTGGAGGCATTGGACTGCTTTCTGGAAGACTTTACTCCGGTGGTGGTGGCGCTCGTGTTCTATCAGGTTTGTGTATACCACCGCTGCCACGGGCAGGCGCTTCCGCCCCATTTTTATGGGGATTATCTCCTGGAAGATAGGAGCGACGCCCGGGATGAGTTCTAGCTGATGCGTGCTGTACCGACCAGAGGTTATGGCCTCCCAGATCGCCGGCTCGCGCTCTGGCGATACATACCTCCCGACCCGCGTTTCGCTGAACAGAGGCATGATGGAATGAGGCATGGCCTGGGCAAATATCACCATGTGACCCCCATACCTGCAGTAAAGCATTATGTCTGACCGACTTACATCGGTAGTGACCTGCAGGCCGGCGGTCACTGCTTCGAGGAACGACCGCTCTTCCTGAGAGAGATCTTTGCAGGGTGACCAACTGACCTCTGGTTTTCTGGACTTGCCTACCGTCATGGGAGGTTGACCTCTACCTATGATAAAGCCGATGGCTCGTGCAGCCATCGGCTTCTGGTCGGGGCGAGAGGATTTGAACCTCCGACCACTTGAACCCCATTCAAGTGCGCTACCGGACTGCGCTACGCCCCGTTCGAAAACTATTATAGCAAGATGGGGGATGCGAGGCAAATTTCGTTCATGGGCGGAGTTCGAAGCAAATCCTGGAGGCCCTACGAGCCCCCAGACGATAAGGCGCTCCATACGCCGGATGTGCTGGAAAAGCGTCGAGAAGTGCAGGAATACAGTCTCGAGTGTGCGGGCAGGGAGTCGATCGATTTACGAGGGCGCTTGCTTCGACCCGCTCAGCAGCGTATCGTAGAGCTGCTCCACCGATGCCGCTATTCCGTCCCACCCGTATTTTTCCTCCACCAGCCGACGGGCACCCGCGACCATCCGACGCCTCAGATTTTCGTCATCGATTATCCGGGTGGCGGCCTCTGCAAACTCGCCAGGCCCGTCAGCCACCAGTAGGTGCTCTCCGGGCTGCACGGCCAGCCCTTCGCATCCGACGGAAGTGGATACCACTGGCCTCCCCAAAGCCATTGCCTCCAGTATCTTGAGCCTGGTGCCGGAGCCTATGCGCAGCGGCACCACGGCTACATCCGTCGCTGCGTAAGCATCGACTATGTCGTCCACGCGGCCTACCAGGCGGACCCCAGGGGCACTTTCTGCTTCCCGTGCCAGCCATCCCACATTTTCCAGCCCCGCGCCAACCAGCCACAGTCCGGCGTCCGGCCTCGACTTTCTAACCAGCGGCCAGATAGCACCCAGTAGAAATCTGATGGCATCCAGGTTTGGGTAATGTCCTGCTCCGCCTACGAAGAGTAAGCGGGGAGGGCCATCCCGCCATGGCAGCGGGTGCAGGGCATTCGTGTCCACGCCGTTGGGTATCACGGATACTCGAGCCTGCAGGTTGAGCCGCCGGAGCGCCTCGGCATCCACTTGCGACATGGCGATGACGTGGACTTTGCTGAGCGTTTCGGACTCATAGCGCGCCAGCCGGTGCGCCTCCAGCATGTGGAAGATTTTCTGCCATCCCCAGGGGAGACGTTCGTAGCGCCGCCTCCTGGTCACGGACAGCACGTCGAGAGCGACTGCCGTCCTGACCGGCGCTGGCATGCCCACGAGGTAATTCGCCAGGAACATCTCTTCCGCCTGGACGATTTCAATGCCTTCGTCTCTGACCAGCCTTTTCAGCGTCTTTTTCGCTTCCTCCGATGCCCAGGCAAGTACGCCGAACGGGCTTCCGCCGAGAATGTCCTGCACCCCCGTGAGGGCCAATAACCTCCTGCGCATCCGCGGTTTGGGAAATGGCACCACGTGGATTCCGAACTTTTCCATCTGGTTCAGGGCCTGCAGGTCGTCCTTACAGCGGTAGAAGCTGGAAAGCCAGACATCGTGTCGCCGGGCGAGCCTTGTCAGCAAATTGTAGAGACGCACCTGCCCGCCGGATAGAGGAGGGTAGGGCGGCACGGCGCTTATGCTGAGGATTCTCATCTTGGCTCTCCGTTCCGCCAGGAGATTGCGACAACTTTGCTTCCGACCCATCGCACGTCGTCCCATTTGAGAAGGCGAATGGCGAACAATCCAGCCATGTAAATTACCATGGACGCCGGCACCGTCACAGCTTGTGGTCCTGGGGTATACATCCACGCCGCGATGGACACAGCGGCGCATACCAGCGCGCGCGGCAACACATCCATAACGCTCATCGATAGGTGAATATGGACGTGCCACAGGTTTTGGATGAATCCGGCCGTGTATGCCAAGAATACGCCGAAGGCAGCTCCCAGTGCCCCCATCCTCGGCGTGAGAAGGAAGAGAAATACGGTCAACACCACCAGGTTGACCGCCACTATGCGCAAGGATGTCCGCTCCTGGTCCGATGCCACCAGGGTTTGGAACAGGAGAGCGTTCGCAAATGCCAGGGGGAACGTCCAGGAAAGCACACGTAGGATTGCCACTGCTCCTTCATACCCGGAGCTGTAAGTGATGGACACTATGGGCCGGGCAAGCTCGGTGGAGACCAGTGCTACGAAGGTGCCCGCCATGGCAAACGCCCTGAACGAGGGCCGGAACAGGTGCCCGAAATCCTGCATTCGCCGGTCACCATAAGCTGCCGAGAGGCCGGGGACCAGTGCCAGGACGATGGCAGGCGATAGGAGGTTGACCAGCCGCACCAGCCTCGAGGCTGCAGAATACACGCCTACGTCGGCTGGCGTGGTAATGTGATAGAGGATAAGCACGTCGCCATTCTTGTAAAGGGCCGAGAGGATGCTCATGGACAGGAATGTGGTGGAGGCGATAGAAAGCCTACGCATGAAGGTGCGGTCCAGTTCGAAAGAACGAGCTTTCGGCTTCAACACCAGGGTCAGGTAGAGCACCCACAACGCTGCGTAGTGGATAGCCAGCGCGACGAAAATCGTCGGCAGGCTATAGCCTTTTGCTATCAGGTATATCGAGACCAGCACCCTGGATGCTGCAATGGCGGAGCGGAATATCCCGATGAGTTCCATTCGCTCCCAGGCCTTGACCACCGACTCCGCCACGTCCACCAGGCTCTCCGGCCAGAGAGTGGTCGCCGCTGCTATCAGAAGCACCAGCGTGCCGTGGGAGTATCCGAGGGCCCACGCTGTAAGAATCATCGCCAGGGCAGAGGCGATGGCAGCGCCGGTCGTGAGCAGAGAGGAATGAAAAAGGTAGCGCTCCGATTCCTCCGGCGAGCGGGCTACCTCGCGTATCAGGATGAAACGCTGTCCCAGGTGAGCAATCGGGGTGAAGACAGCGAGGAACGAGAATGCCATAGCATAGGAACCGAGGGAATCCGGCCCAAGCCATCTGGCTATGGCAAGGAATATCGCGAAGCCTGCAACCCGTTCGAGGATGGTGACCGTGACCATGGAAAGCGCATTGCGGAGTATGACATGGAGAGACGAGGTTCTACTCGACATACCCGAGGCCCCTCAGGTGGTCGCGCATTTTTTCTTCCTCCTCGTCGCTCAGGCCTATGGACCTCTGGTCATTGTCATCTCCAAATCCCTGTGGTCGCGCCGCGGCAAGGGGGCCGAACTTTCTGACAAACGAATCCTTGAGAATACGGCCATCGGCCTGAGGCGGGCAGAACAGCCCAAGCTGATAGCACACTGTTGGCGCCACGTCGGCGAGGCTGGCACTCGTCAATGTCTTGCCACTGCGAATGCCTTCGCCCCAGCCAACCAGTATGCCTGGGACCTCGTGGTTGCCTGTGTATTTGCCGGATCCGGAAAAAGGGGATGGGAGGGACGGCAAGCCTGGAAGGAGGATGGTGTTGTTCTCGGGCAGGCCGCTGCGCCGTGGCTCCAGCACCAGGTCTGGCGCTGCGTCAGCCCAAGGCCCGCGATATAGCTCTTCCTTTCTGAAGATCTGGGCAATCGGCGAAATGCCAGTGACAGGGTCTTTCAGATCCGACACCTCTCTCTCCAGCATACCTAGCAATGCGTTGTACTCCCCTGGCAGGACTACCCCATACGGCTCTCTCCCATGTAGATTGATGCGGATTCCGCCATCCTCGCTGAAGAAAGCCCGGGTGTTTTCCCAGTCTATCCTGTCCGCCAGCGGGGCCCTGTAGGCCAGTCGCCCCGCGTGGAAGGAGCGCAATCCCGGCAAACGTTGCTTCAGCCTCCTGAGGAATCTCATCCCCCTTAGCTTCCGCAAAAAATCCGCTCTGAACACCGATGGGGTAGGAGTTGCTTTCCTGTGCAGGAGGCCTTCTTGCTCCAGCCACAGGTTTGGGGCAAAAGCACGATTGCATCCGTTGAATCCATGGTCGGAGATGAGCCACAACGACGCCCCTTCCCTCTCGGCGATGTCCATCACATTCCCTAGCGTGCTATCCAGCATTGCATAGATCGCCAATAGGCGGGTCTTCAGCGCTTCGTTCGTCTCGTAGCGTGGGTGGCCTCGATCGAGATAGTGCCAGAAGAAATGCTGCAGGCGATCCGTGACGGTGAGAACGCCGATGAACAAATCCCAATCGGCGGCATCCATGTAGTGCAGGATGGCGTCGGCACGCTCGTGGGAGGTGATCTCCAACTCTTTCAGCAGCGCTGGCAGGCTATCGCCTAACTCTTCCTCCTGGACGCGGTATTTCGGGAATCGCTTTCTAAGGTCTGTCTGCAGTTCCGGGGGATAGGCTGCTGGCTCGGGGGTGGGTGTGGGCATTCCGGGCACTATGAATCCGTTCACCGGCCTGGGCGGGTAACTCATGGGGACGTTGATCACAGCCACTTTCAGCCCTGCCTGGCCTGTCACGTCCCAGATGCACGGGATCGGCACGTCCGAGCCGGTGTTCATCCGGGTCCTGTAGCTCCCAGGCAACTGTCTCACGAACCCGAAGATGCCGTGTTGCCCTGGAGACGCTCCGGTGGCGAATGTAACCCACGCGATCGAACTTTCCGGGCGTATGGTGGATTTCAGTGGGGCGGCCACGCCTTCCCGGATCATCCTGCGCAGGTTCGGCAGTTGGCCTCTGTCCATCCATGGCTCCAGCAGCCTCCAGGTTGCGCCGTCCCAACCGAGGATCACAGCTTTTGGATTGCCCACCGAGTACCTCCTGTCACCGCCCATATGGGATCTCCCCGACTTGCAAGCAAGGGGATGTCGTGGCACAGTATACTCGAATTTTGGGTTACGCACAACGGGGGCTGGCTTACGGGAGAGCGAAGTAATTCCTGGGGGCCCTACGTGCCCCCAGGAATCCCCAGAACCGTTGTTGCTCTTCATCAACCCCAACGGCGAGTGGCAGGTTGCTTCAGAAGCGCCGAGAAAGCTTCTGAAACGACTGCGGGCTTCCGATTTGTTTCGCATTCCCGCTTACGTCAGGGCTTTTCGCAGTTCTGGCAAAGCCGCTTGAGTTGTGGAGTGGACCGTCAGTCCGCCCACAGACGCTTTCGGTACCCACAGTCACTCCAAGCCGAGGAAACGAGGATCTGGGACCGGTTCGTTAATTCTTCGAAAAGCCCCGAGTCAGAAAAACAGCACTTTCAATCGGGTGTATGCTGTGATAGAATGGCGAAAGCCACGATCCACCGGGCACATAATCCGGCAGGCAGCCTGTTTCGCTGCATTTCTTGAGGGAGCATCGAGGGACAACGGTGAGAGCGTCTCTGTCGAAAAAACTCAAAGAACGGGCACACTCCCTCGGGTTCGACCACACAGCGATACTCGACCCCGCCCCGATACTTTCTTCTGAGTTCTTCGCCAGGTGGGTATCTTCTGGATACGCAGGCGAAATGTCCTATCTGCCCAATCGTCAGCGGGAACGGGAGAGCCTTCGCTCTCTCCTACCTGACGTCCAAAGTGTCGTGATAGTGACCATGAACTACTACCATCCCAGGAAGAGGGACACACTTCAAGTGCCTCCAGATCGGGGAGTGATCAGCCGCTATGCCTGGGGCGACGACTACCACGAGCTGATGAAAAAACGCCTGTTACGCCTCTTGCGCTGGCTGGGAGAGGAAGCAGGAACCGCGCTTGCTGGCCGTGCTTATGTGGACACTGGCCCTATCCTGGAGCGGGAACTCGCGGCCAGGGCTGGCCTCGGCTTCATCGGCAAGAACACATGCCTGATCAACCGACGCTTTGGGTCATGGGTCTTTCTCGGAGAGCTTCTGCTCCCGATTCGACTGAAACCGGACCCCGATATCGCTCTTGAAAGCGGCCTGGAAGCACTGGTAGATAACGACAACGGTACCTGCGGAGGCTGCACTCGTTGCATGGATGCATGTCCGACCGGAGCGCTGGTAGCCCCGTACGTCCTGGACGCCCGTCGTTGCATCTCTTACCTCACGATAGAACTGAAAGGACCGATCCCGAGAGATATGCGCCCGCTCATCGGGAACCGGATATTTGGGTGTGACATCTGCCAGGAGGTATGTCCCTGGAACAGGAAATTCGCAGCGGAGAGCAAAGAAAGGGCTTTTGCCCCGCGTCCAGGCCTGGAGGAGCCGGAGCTTCTGGAGTTGATGCAGATGGACGAGGACGAATTCCGCAAGCGGTTCCGGAAAAGTCCGGTGAAGAGAGCGAAACGCCGTGGCTTCCTGCGGAACGTGGCGGTAGCGCTGGGCAACTGGGGATCGCCGGAGGCAGTTCCCGTGCTTGAGAAGGCCCTGAACGATGGCGAGCCGCTGATCCGAGGGCATGCAGCATGGGCGCTTGGGCGCATAGGCAACGACGACGCACGGCGTGCGTTGGGAAATCACTTCAGCGCTGAGCGCGACCCGTGGGTCCGTGAGGAGATATCGCTGGCGCTGAGAGAGTGCGGGCAATAGGGCAGGTCATTACCCGGCTTATACAAGAGAACGTTCGGAAACTGTACGCAGGAGATAGAACAGCGGTGCACGAGCGGAGACAAGCCTTTGGGCAGGGACAAGTCTTACCCCTATGGCGTCATTCTGAGCCAGTGCGAGGAATTTCGCAATGCTCTGGACGAGCCGAAGGTGTCTGGGAAGAGAGCGTTTAGGTGTCCACCGGATAAATCCGGCTCTTCAGGCGGGCTGACGCCCGCCGAACTGGATGTCGTGCGGCTCAGAGCGTCCCTACGTCGAAAGAACGTCCTCCGCGCAAGCGACGCTCTGGTTGGCGCCTGCCTGTGCGTTGCCTGCCTGACACTGGTGGAATGGCGCTGCTCTCGGCCCTCACCCACCCCAACCC
>WFSD01000047.1 GCA_015486235.1 Anaerolineae bacterium | reverse complement strand
CGGCGCAGGAACTTGTCGAAGGGATGCAATCGGAGTGGCTCCCGAATAAGCAGGCGTGTACGTGGAGAGTGCCAGTATCTCCGCCACCGGTTCGCTTTGTAGAATTTCCAAAACCAATTCTCGCATCTCCTCCGACAGTTGCTCGAGTCCGGTCAACGGAAAACTCCTCGGACCGAAATCCGCCTTCTGTACCAGCAGCGAATAGTCAAAAAATGTTATTCCTATGACTTCACGCCTGTCTTTGTCGATGCGTAGCAGGATATGTTCGTTCAGTTCTACCCCAGTAGCCTTTTCCCCAGGCCTGAATGACACGTACAAGGTATCGCTAATTTCATCATAATTGAACTTCGGATGCATTTCCATACCTTTCATCCCATCTCCTTCTGATAGGCTGTCACAATGTAATTGTTGGCGACGATTTCCCCCGCGTGTTCTCGAAATCGGAAAAGCACTATAGCCACGATGTGCGTGTTATACCCGGCCAGATTATCGAATGCCTTGCTATAGCGATATTTCTGCAGATTCATGGTGTCTTGCTTTCGTTTGCCTGTCCGGATGGTCTCCTTCAATTCTTCCTCGAAATCCGCCATTTCGGGATGATTCGTTGCTTCAGTGATATGCTCCCAGCGTTCTTCCGTCAGGTAAACGCGGTTTCCATGTCGATCAGTGACTGTCCAACGTATTCCTGGTACCATACAGAGCCTCTTTGAGTGCGGGTTTCATAAGAATTTTACCACACGCTTTCGTCCCAGACTACATACCGTCCAACGATGACATGAACTGCGCCCCCCTGCCCAATGACACACCTGCTAGGCGGAACCTACCCTGCCTAATCCGATTGGACAACCTCACGTGCTCGCCAGTCTATCAGCCGGGTTCACCTTGTTCGTCACGCTCTTTCATCCTCCTGAAAAAGTTCATCGGTCCCTCGATTGCATCTACCAGCTCAGAGGGAACCTCTTCGGGATCGAGTATTCCCATTACAATGGCATAAGCCACGCTCATGTCCTCGTCCCTGGAATTGTAGCGACTGTACAGCTTCCGTGACGGGCCAGTCTCGTACTGGTGAATCCGATAGCTCAGCTCGTCGCTGCTGATTGCGCCGTCTCGCCATTCGGCGAAACTTCGATCGAGCTTCGCCAGTTCCCGGTGCAGTTCTCTTTCGTAAGCTTTGGCCGCATACCCGTGTATCAACCGCTTGATTTTCTTGGGATACTTTTTCATCGTACATCCGCTCCCGGCATTGGGCTTCAAGGCTTTCGCTGGCTGCCCTCACCGTCTGACCGTTCTTGCCGTGCTGCGAGAGGATTCTATCGTGGATGCTCACTCATGTCATGAGGTTCGCAGTCGTTGCAGTCCCCATTCCCCTCGACCCTCTCCGCCCTCGAATGCCTTGCCTTCCACATCTAAACGAATGATACACCCGGAAATGGACGGTGCCAACCCCCCAAGGATGCCGGGAGAGCGAAGCAAATCCTGGGGGCCTACGCCCCCCAGGGATTCCCAGAACCGCTATCGCTCAATGTCAATCCCAACGGGTAAGCTGCGGACCGCTTCACAAGCGTCGAAAATGCCTCTGAAGCGATTCTGGGCTGTCGAAGCAAATCGAAAGCCCAACCTTGGGAAGACGAAAAGGCTATTTCAAAGTGGGCGAATTACCCCATCACCACGCACAGGCACTGTCAGGCCAAAGTCCGCAAACCTGTCCTTCTACCTACAATGTTCACAGTGCAAGGTCAAGTAACCCTCCACGACTTGAAACGACACGAACCGAGGAAAGATGCTGGCTAACGTGAGCATCACCCGCCCGCCGTTTCAGGCAATCCGAGAAACTTTGACCAGACCCGCAGTGGGCAATTTCCGCGCCGCTTACTAACCGCCGAAGGCAGGTCGGCTTAACGCGAGGTTGTGCGGCCCTGACTTTGAGAATCACTTCTCATTCGCTCGTTCCAAAACGGCATCAATTACATGCTGGCTGATGCTAAACCCTTTCTCTCTCAGTCGCTTCAATTCAGGCCGAAGCATTTCGACATATCCCATTTCTTTAGCCTTCAGCAAGATACCGATTGTGCCAATTTTCTGCAATCCCAATTGCTCCAATTTTCGCCGCCCCTTCTTCTCGTCCATCAGAACCCAGTCTGCATTGATTTCTCGCGCAAGCACTATTGTCTCTGCCTCTCCCAAATCGAGTTCATCAAGAAGAACTTCTACCGCCAACCGGTCTTTCACTTCTTTGACTTTGACCCATTTCGCTCTTGCTACTTCCCTCTCGGCGCCACCTTTCTCTCGCCCAAATACCACTGCTTCATCATACACCGCTTGGGGAATGTAGATTTCTCGAAAGAGTTCTCGCAACAATTCAAACCGGCCTATTGAAGCCAGCCCAATCAGCGGCGTTGTGTCTGATACAACAATCATACCCACTTACTCGTCCAGTTTCATGTTCTCGACCGCCACGAACTCGTCTTCTAGCTCCTGAGATGAGTAGTCAATATATGCAATCCCTCGCTTCCGAAGTAATGCCAGGAATTCCACGCGAGAAATCCCAAGCAGTTTTGCTGCCTTCCCAGATGAAATCAGGTTATCCGTGAACAACGACAACACAAGCCATTCTTTTACGTTGTTCTGTACGCGTGCCTGATCGTATCCAAAACGCAGCAAATCAGGAGGCAACTTCACTTCAAATGTCACTTCTGCCATCGCCTTATCCTTTCACCATTTGAACGGTGAAATAATCATACATCACAACGGGCTGTTTTGTCTACCGAGAAGATACGAAATTCCCGTGTCTTTGCCTGTATGCTATAATGAGGGCCGCCTTCTTGGTACTGAGCGGTGTAGGGACACGCCGCTATCTCAGGTTGAGGAATTTCAATGATGAAAGAGTTCATAGATGGCAATACCGCTATAGCCAGAGGTGCGTTGGACGCCGGGTGCGACTTCTACGCAGGTTATCCCATAACGCCAGCGACCCCGATCCTCCTTTACATGGCGCGGGAACTCCCCAAGGTCGGAGGAACTGTGATACAGGGAGAAGATGAAATCGCGTCCATCGGGATGTGCATAGGCGCTTCCCTTGCCGGAGCCAGGCCGCTGACGGCCACCAGCGGTCCTGGCATCAGCCTGTACTCGGAGAACATAGGCCTTGCGATAATGACCGAAGCTCCAATGGTCATAGTAGACGTTCAACGAATGGGCCCAGCGACCGGTGGCGCCACCACTGGCGCCCAGGGAGATGTTGGCTTCGTGAGATGGGTCACCAGCGGAGGGTATCCTATCATAGCTCTGGCCCCCAGCACCGTTCCGGAGTGCTATACTCTCACGATGAAAGCATTCGACCTGGCGGAGCGATTCAGGACGCCGGTTTTCGTCCTGAGCGATAAAGAGCTTTCCTCCGCGATGAGCACCGTCGAGATCGGAGATTACCGGAAAGTGGATGTGCGAAGACGCCATGTCGCATCTCCGAATGAGCCTTTCGTGCCCTATCGATTCGAACCGCTGGACGAACCGCCAGCTTTCTCGCCGTACGGCGGCCCTCACGCGGTCCGGTACACGACTTCCACCCACGACGAGTACGGCTACCTCACGAAAGACCCCGCCAAAGTGGACAGGCTGAACCGCCATCTGGCACTGAAAATAGAGAACCACCGCGATGAGATCGAAATGGTGGATTTTGACTTGCAGGAAGGGGCGGACACGCTTTTCGTCAGCTACGGCATCACCGCCCAGGCGATGCAGGAAGCTGTGGAGGCTGCTCGCAACGATGGGCACCAGGTGTCCGGCATCACCATCCTTTCCCTCTGGCCTGTTCCTGAGAGATCCATCCTCAAGGCAGCACGAAATGCGCAGCGCGTGGTCGTTGCGGAACTGAACCATGGGCAGTACCTGCGCGAGGTGGAGCGCTTGTTATTGAAGGCAGCAGCCAGGAAAAGCATACCTGCCCCGGAGGTTGTCGGTGTCAACCGCGTGGACGGCGATCTCATCAGCCCGCAACAGTTTCTGGATACCCTGGAGGCGTGATCATGGAGGCGACCATCAAAACATATCGCAACGATAGGAAATATCCTTTCTGCCCCGGTTGTGGGCATGGCCTGATCCTCGACGGTCTAAACAAAGCCCTGACGAAACTCCAATTGGACCCAAAAAGAGTCGTGCTGGTGAGTGACATAGGATGCGTAGGCCTGAGCGACCAGTATTTTTCGACCAGCGCGTTCCACGGGCTTCATGGCCGGTCCGTGACATACGCCACAGGGATAAAGCTGGTTAGACCTGACCTGAACGTGATCGTGCTGATGGGGGACGGCGGTGCTGGCATCGGGGGACATCATCTCCTGAATGCCGCCAGGCGCAATATCGGCGTGAAGGTAATTTTGTTCAACAACTTCAATTTCGGCATGACAGGCGGCGAGCACTCCGTGACTACCCCCCACGGAGCCAAGACTTCTACCACCCCAGCAGGCAATTACGAATATCCCCTGGACGTGGTTTCTTCTGTAAAAGTCAACGGGGCAAATTATGTGTGGCGCGGCACTGTGTTCGACCGAGACCTCGGGGACTGGATAGCGGACGCAATCACCCATCCCGGATTTGCCCTGCTGGACGTTTGGGACCTCTGCACGGCCTACTTTGCGTCAAACAACAAACTAAACAAGAGAACTATGGAGAAGCTACGGGAGGATTTGGGCTGGCCTGCCGGATTAATTCATAAAGGGGATCGTCCCGAGTACACCGGGGCCTTGCGTCGGTCGGCGGCAGGCGTGCGCGGCAAGCCGCTGGCCCAACCAAAAGCGCTGGAGCCGAAATTCACCAGCACCATAGACAGAAAATTCCATGTGGTGGTGGCAGGCTCCGCCGGAGGACGCGTCCGGTCGTCGGCAAAAGCGCTGAGTGTCGCAGGCATCCTCTCGGGCTTGTGGGCATCCCAGCGGGATGATTACCCGGTGACGGTCAAGACAGGCCATTCCATCTCTGAAGTCATCCTTAGCCCTGAGCCGATACGGTACACAGGCATCCCGAAGCCGGATGTGCTGTTGCTTTTATCGCAGGATGGGTATCGAAAAGCCGGCAAATACCTGAGCAAACTGACTGCAGAGGATTGGCTTTTCACCGTGCCCGCTTTTGCTGACCTGGAAACCCCCGCGAAGAAAGTGGTGCTGGATTTTGCCGGAGCAAAAATCCCTGCCCCTGGGCGGGAGTTAGCCCTCATCAGCGTTGGGGCAGTGGTTCAGCGCCTGAAATTCCTACCGCCAGAGGCCCTGCAAGAAGCGTTGCAGGCCACACAGCGGCCGGATATCGCCGTCGCTAATGCGAAAGTCCTGGAGAAAGGGCTGACGTATGGAGCCCAGATGGAACAGTAAGCAACATCTATGGGTACAGCGCGTCCAGCAAGAGCGTTGTACCCAATGACCGATCAGGAGGTTCCGCGATGCGTGGTTGGAAGAAAACTTTGCTCGGTCTGCTTGCGGCGTTCGGTGCCATACCCGCCATGGAGATCTGGCTAAGGGTGCGCGCGAGTATTCCAGTCGAACCGCCTGTGCCCAGGTCGCCGCGGGCGATACCGCCAGATGACAAAGAAGTCCTGGCTAAGGAGTGTTGGGTCGCTCTTGGCGATTCCGTGGTGTACGGGAGCGGAGAACCAGAGGATGCTGCATGGCCGGCGGTCCTTCAATCGCACCTGCGCAGCAGGTGGCCGGAACCGCAGCGAACAGTGGTGAATTCTGGGACACCAGGAGAGACCAGCCTTGGCGGGATCAATCGCCTCGCGCGTGATGTGGTTAGCTATCACCCCAGAGTAGCTTTCATCGCCTACGGCCTTAACGATGCCATGATGACCCGGAGCCAGACCGATAGCTGGATGGAACGTAGGTTCTGGCTGCTTTACGGTTCGTTTCCCAGGTCGTGGCACCTCTTCTGGGCGTTGAAAGACAGGCTTTCGCCGGAAGCCAGTCCATGGCAGGGGGAAGTTTCCTTTCCCAGGGTTTCCCCAGAGGCATTCCGCACTGCGCTGACCTACATGGTGCAACGGCTTCAACTGGAGCAGACAAAAGTCCACCTGCTGACCACCACGCCGACGGACGAGCGGTTCCGCAATGCATGGCCGGAGGAAAAGCGATCATATCAGGAGGCGATGTTCCGGGCGTACAACGACATCATCAGGAAGGTGGCAGAGGATACCGGTGCCGGGCTGATAGACGTGTACAACAACGTTCCAAGGTCGGGTCTTTCCAGCTTCCTGACCGCCGATGGGGTACATCCGTCGGCCGCGGGGTACTCCCTTATCAGTGAGATCGTGGCCGACGCTCTGGTGAAAGAGGGGGTGCTGCCGGAACCGCCAGGGCTGGTGCCCCCGCGCGGATAGGAGACATGGTATGCGCATAGTCATCACGGGACACAAAGGCCAGCTCGGCAGATCGCTGTGGGCACTCCTGGCGGATCACGACCTCCTTGGGATAGACATCCCGGAGCACGACATCTCCAGGCCAGAGATAACCGACGTCATAGCGGACTTCCGGCCCGACCTGGTGCTGCATCCGGCAGCTTACACGGACGTGGATGGATGTGCCAGAAATCCAGACCTGGCCTACAAAGTCAATGTCCTTGGTACCCAATTCGTCGCCCTTGGAGCCCGAAAGGCCGGTGCTCCAATCCTTTACGTCAGCACCAACGAGGTCTTCCGCGGTGATCAGGAGGAGCCGTATCGGGAGTGGGACGAGACCGGCCCTGTGAACCCCTACGGTAGAAGCAAGCTGGCAGGCGAGAGGGTCATCCGGGCGTTGACCAGTCAGTTCTACATCGTGCGCACCGCGTGGGTTTTCGCTCCAGGCGGGAATAATTTCGTGACCAAGATAATCGCCGCGGCGGACCGACACGGCAGCCTGCGGGTGGTGGATGACGAGTTCGGCAACCCAACCTATGCGCCGGATCTGGCGGAGGCCATCGTCAACCTGATCCAGACAGAGCGGTTTGGCATTTACCATTTCACCAACGAAGGGGCCTGTTCCCGTTACGAGTACGCGTCGGAGATACTCCGCCTCGCCGGAAGGGAAAATGTGTCGGTGGTTCCGATACCGGGCAGCGAGTGGAAGCGCCTCTCTACCCCTCCGAAGCACGCAATTCTGGGAAACTATGCTGGCACTGCACTAGGGATCACACTGCGCCCGTGGCGGGATGCGCTGCGAGCGTATTTCGTCGTGACAGGCGCATGATGAAGGACACCAGGAGGTAATCATATGTCCCGCCCACCCACGAAAATCGTGTTGAGCGACACCCACCTCGGAGCGGGTTTTGTGGAAGCCGGCAACAACCTGGAGGATTTTACCAGCGATGCCGAGTTCTCCAAGCTCGTCCGCGAACTGACAGCCGAGAGCGAACGGCGCAACCTCTCAATGGACTTCGTCATCAATGGAGATTTCATCGAATTCCTGCAGGTCCCGGCTCTCGAATCTTTCAACCCTCAGACGGTTTATCCGCCGGAGTCGTACGCCGTGGCCACGGAGCAGGATGCGTTGCGCAAGGTCGAATTGGTAATACAAGGACATCGGCAGGTGTTCGACGCCCTGGCTCGGTTCGTCTCCGCAGACTCTCCGACGAGGCGCATCATGATCCTCTGGGGGAATCACGATCCAGAGCTTTTCTGGGCAGGAGTCCAGAATCGATTACGGGTGGCTATGGGCGCGGAAGGTGCCAGGCGAGGCCAGGTGCTTTTCCCGGGCGAGCGGATTTTGGAAAACGGCGTCTACATCGAGCATGGAAACCAGTACGCCGAGTCCTACAACCGGTTCTCGAACCCTGCAAGGCCCCTGGACCCGAAATATCCTATCAGGGTGGAGCACCCGTCGGGGTCGAAATTCGTCATAGATTTCTTCAACGATGTGGAACGGGAACGCTACTGGGTGGATGGTGTGAAGCCTACCGAGGCATTGGTGTGGTATGCGCTTGCTTATGACACGGATTTTGCCCTAAAAGTGATCCCCGCGTTGATAAAGGCATCGCCTGTGCTGATAGCGTCTCAGAAAATACCGGCAGCAGAGATGAAAGCGGAGCCAATGGGGCTGACTGTGGATTTAGGCTGCGACGAATCCAGGGAAGAGATTGCCAAGTCCATGCGGGCAGATCAGGGGTATCGGCAGCGATTCTACGTAAAGGTAAGGAATGCGCTGAGAGAAGCAGGGTACAGCGACCCCTGGGACAGACAGGTGGTACCTGCAGGCGGCCTCAAGCCGGCGGAAGGGGGAGATCGTCTGTCAGAGCGATATCGTGACTCTCTGGTGGATGCTGCGGAAAAGATATCCGACGATACCGGCGCGAAAGTGGTGACCTTTGGACACACCCACCAACCGCTTCACGCGTTGCTGAAGGACAACAGAGTTTACATCAACAGTGGAGCGTGGGTCTGGCGGGGCGATTTCAGCACCGCTGGCCCCGATACTTGGGCTGATCTCTTCCAGCATCCGGATTTGTACGCGTCCAGAAGGGACCTCACATACGTTCGCATCGACTACGACGAGCACGAAGAACCGTGCGCCCGGCTGATGCATGCGGTGCCTCCACCAAAGCCGGTGGAGTCCGGCAGGCTGGGATGCCTGGTGATGCCCCTGACATTGTTGAGGAGCCTGTTGCGCAAGCGATGACGGGGGTGTTTGCTCAACAGGCTTTGTCGGGGATGAGGCCCTGTGACCTGAAGCAGCATCTTCTGCAAGGGCGGGGAAAGGAACTGATGGTTCGTCAGGCGAAACATCGTGAGCACAGGTTCCGGTCTGCCTGAGAGAGGGTGTGCCACTGTACGTGTTCATGGGTAGGCGAAGGCACTGCGTTCGCCTGCCCACCACCCACTGACGCAAATTTGAAAGCCACTGGATTTGCTCCGAGATCTCGCGTAGGGATTTCGAAGCAAATCAAGACCCGGAAATGCTCCTGGGCGCCCTCACACTCGGTACATGGCTTGTGCTGTGGCTTGCCAGGGGTTAACGAAAGCCTCCCCTAAGGCAGGCCATTACTTCGTTTTCCCGCGTATGCCTGGATTTCCCATCGCAGGCGTGGTGCGGTATAATGTTGTCTGACATCAGACAATAGACAATGCTTGGAGACATGTGACCGCAACTTCCGGAGTGATCTCGGCAAAAGGGGGACTTTGATGGAGAGGGAGGGGCAAGACAAGCCAGATAATGCGACACTGATCTACCCTCGCGTACGGCCTACCCACGTGCAGGTGGAGGAAGCGCTCTACATTCTTATGGATCAGCTTCAGTCCGGAGACCGCCTGCCCCCGGAGCCCGAGCTGGCGAAACGCCTTGGCGTATCCAGAGCTACACTCCGCGAGGTGATGCGCACTTTTGAAGAACGAGAGCTGGTAATCAGGAAGCACGGCGTTGGTACTTTCGTCGCCCCTAGAATTCCCCCGCTTGAATCTGGCTTGGAGATGCTGGAAAGCATCGATAGCCTTGCAAGCCGCAAAGGAATGGAAACGGAGGTAACCCGCTTGCGGGTGGAGGAGCGGCAAGCTACGGAGAAAGAACTTGCCGGCCTTCAGATTTCGGAATCGACAGAGGTTCTGGCTGTTTCTCGAACCATATCCATCCAGGATAAGCCGGTTGCTTACCTGGTGGATGTGGTCCCCACAAAATATCTCAGTAGCAGTGATCTGGGAAAGGATTTCCACGGATCGGTGCTGGACCTTTTCCTTGATCGAGGGAAGCCGTCGCTGGCATATTCATGGACCAACATCACCGCGAAAGGGGCAAGCAGGGAGCTTTCCTCTTTGCTGGAGATTCGGAGAGGAACAGCGTTGATAAAGATAGAGGCCCAGCTCTTTTCCGTGGAGGAGGATGTGGTGGACTACTCCATCAGCTATTTCGTGCCGGGGCATTTCCAGTTCCACGTGATCCGCAGGATTCCGAAGAGGGGCCTCGAAAATGGCGGAAGCCGTTGAAATCAGCGAATTAGCAACAACATTATGGCTTTCAACGGATTCGCTGATCCGCCTGGCATGCCTGATAGCGGCGGCACACGGGAGAACGTGGGGGCCACCGTCAAATGAATAACAAAAAATCAGATGCGGATTGAAGGAGGTCTTGAACCATGCGTAGTTTTCTCGGACGTGACATTCTTTCCCTGAAGGATTTCGAGCGAGGTGAGTATTCCCGTATTTTCGAGGTTGCGGAGGAGCTGGAGCCAATCGCGCGTGAGCGCCGGAACGTCGACTTGCTGAAGGACAAGACGCTGGTCGTGGCGTTCTATCAGCCTTCTACCAGAACTCGGCTGGCCCACGAGGCGGCGATGCACAGGCTCGGCGGGCACGTGACCGGCTTCGCCGACGCCAAGATGACCCGCGCCGGCGACTGGTATCAGGAGTCCATCAAGGACACCGTCAAGATGCTGGAGTACTACGGCGACGTCATCGTGATGCGCCACTTCAAGCAGGGCGCGCCCGCCGAGGCGGCAAAATGGGCCAGTATCCCGGTCATCAACGGAGGTGATGGGTGGGGCGAGCATCCAACTCAAATCCTCACCGACCTCTATACCGTGCTGCGTGAAAAAGGCCGCATCGATGGGTTGAAGTGGCTGGCTGTGGG
>WFSD01000046.1 GCA_015486235.1 Anaerolineae bacterium | reverse complement strand
GGCACGATGGGGGCGGAGATCGCCCAGGTCATAAGCAGTACGGGCCTGCCCGTGTTGCTCAAGGATGTCGGGGAGCAGTACCTGGGAAGGGGCATGTCCCACATCCAGGAAATCTACCTCCGACAGGTGCGGAAAGGGCGCATGAGCCAGCAAGAGGCAGAAAGCAAGCTCGCCCTGGTGAAGCCAACCCTCTCCTACGAGGGCTTCGACGAGGTCGACCTGGTGGTGGAGGCGGTGCCGGAACGATTCGACCTCAAAAAACGCATTTTTGAGGAGCTCGCTGAGGTTACACCTACGACTGCCATCATGGCTTCCAACACGTCTTCCCTCCCCATCAGTTCCCTCGGAGCAGCGTCGGGGCGCCCGCACAAAGTGCTGGGACTGCATTTCTTCAACCCGGCCCACGTGATGGAGCTGGTGGAGATCATTCCAGGGCTCGATACCGACGAGGACACTCTCAGAACGATGGAGAATTTCGCCGAGGGGCTTAGGAAGACGCCCATCGTTGTCCGGGAATGTCCAGGCTTTCTGGTCAACCGGCTACTCACCGTGTACCTGAACGAGGCCACTCACGCACTGGAAGAGGGGCTTGCTTCCGCCGAGGGGATAGATCGGGCTATGACGGATTTCGGGTGGCCTATGGGGCCTTTCGCGTTGATGGACATGGTGGGGCTGGACGTGGCCAAGCACGTGGCCGACTATCTTTACCAGGAGTACGGGGAGCGCTTCCGCCCCGGCCGGACGTTCGACGAAATGGTTGCGGCGGGGAAGCTGGGGAAGAAATCTGGCCGCGGCTTCTATGACTACTCTGCTTCCGGCAGGGCATCGGGAGGAGAAGCTCCGTCTGGCGGGTTCCGTCCGGAGCGCTTGATCTACCCGATGATAAACGAGGCGGTGAGGGCACTCCAGGAGAACATTGCCCCTCCTGCCGACATAGACCTGGCCATGGTACTCGGAACCGGGATGACATACCACGGCCAGCGCATGGGGCCGCTCCAGCTGGCCGATACCCTCGGCCTGGACGAGGTGCTCCTGGGGCTGGAAGACCTGCTGGAACGGTATGGAGTGGATCGTTTCCGCCCCACCTGGCTCTTGAAGGTATACGTGAACGCCAGGCGGCTGGGAAAGAAAGTAGGCCGGGGGTTCCACGAGTACGTGTGACACGCCAGAAGAATCGACGATGGGTACCTGCCGCCGAGGGCGCTGGGACCGCAGACTCATGGCTGTGTCTGCGTTCTCAGCGGGCTCCGCGGAGAGGGCTTCACACAATGAGGTCATAAGATCATAAGAGACAAAGGAGGTCTGAGCAATGGGAGAGTACCAGAATGTGAAAGTATCGATTGAGGACAGGGTCGGCGTCCTGACCATCAACCACCCGCCGGTGAACGCGCTGAACACCCAGACGGTCAAGGACATTGACGCAGCGTTCGACGAAATGACCGCCAATCCTGATGTCAAGGTCATCGTGATCACCGGTGCGGGCCAGCTTGCTTTCGTGGCCGGCGCCGACATCACCGAACTGGCGCAGCTCAAGGACAAGGAAGAAGCTAAGAAGGTCATCATGGAGGGGCACCGCGTTTTCTGCAAGATCGAGGCAAGCAGCAAGCCGGTAATCGCTGCTATCAACGCGGTGGCACTAGGCGGCGGCATGGAGATATCCATGGCCTGCCACATCCGCATTGCCTCCGATAGGGCCCGCTTCGGTCAGCCGGAAATCAACCTTGGCATCACCCCTGGCTGGGGCGGCACGCAGCGGCTCCCCAGGCTGGTGGGCAAAGGCCGGGCGCTGGAGATCCTGCTCACCGGCGACATGATCAATGCCCAGGAGGCATACCGCATCGGACTGGTCAACAAAGTGGTGCCAGCGTCCCAGGTGCTCAAGCAGGCGATGAACCTGGCGAAGAAATTGGCCAGCAAGAGCGCTCTTCCCACCGCCGCAATCCTGAAAGTCGTACGGGAAGGGCTGGAAATGCCGCTGGCTGAAGCACTGGAGGCCGAAGCCGATCAGTTCTCCGCTTTGGTGGAAAGCCACGACGCTGCCGAGGGAATCAAGGCATTCCTGGAGAAACGCCAGCCAAAGTTCGAGGACAGATGAGTCGTCCTGCGTGGAACGCCGTCGCTTCACAGAGACGGTAATTTCGGGAAAGACGAAGGGGTTAGGGGATAGGGGACAGGGAAAGCACGTGCATCGGCTTTCAAAGGAGGCCGTCATTGCACCCTAAGCCCTGATCCCCAACCCCTGCAGTCAACGGAGGGAACCGTATGGATTTTAGATTGACCGAAGACCAGGAGATGTTCCGCCAGATGTTCGCCCAATTCGCGGAGAAAGAGGTGGAACCGCTGGCAGAGGAGATCGACAAAAAGGAACATATCCCGCCAGAGCTTCTTCAGAAAGCCGCCGAACAGGGATTTTTTGGCGCGTTAGTACCTGAGGAGCCGTACTACGGCGCGGGGTTGGACACCATCAGCTACTTGCTGATGCTGGAAGAGCTGGCAAAGCATTGCACTTCCACAGCGCTGACGATGCACATCCATAACACCCTGGCTTCCAAGCCGATTCTGCAGTTCGGCACCGACGAGCAGAAGGAGAAATATCTGCCCGATATGATCATGGGGGAAAAGATCGGTGCATTCGCTCTGACGGAACCGGATGCAGGTTCCGATGCCGCTTCCCTAAACACCGTGGCAGTGGAGGACGGCGATTCCTATGTCCTCAATGGCACCAAGACATGGGTCTCCAACGGCGGCATCGCCGGAGTGTACGTCGTCTTCGCCAAAACCGATCCTGACGCTGGTTCCAAGGGAATCACAGCCTTCATCGTGGACGGGGTCACGCCGGGGCTGAAAGTCGGCGGGCGGGAACTAACGCTAGGCGTGCGTGGTGCCAGCATCACCACCATCTACCTGGACGATGTCCGCGTCCCAAAGGAGAACGTGCTCGGGAAGGTAGGCGAAGGCTTCAAAGTCGCTTTGAGCACCCTAGATTTCGCACGAGTAGCAGTGTCCGCCATCGGACTGGGGGTGGCGGAGCATGCTTTTAACGAGGGCTCGCGCTACGCCTCCGAACGGAAGCAGTTTGGTATCGAGATCGCCACCAAACAGATCATCCAGAAATACGTCGCAGATGCGTGGATGCAAATCGAGGGGCTGCGTTACAGCCTTTACCATACCGCGTGGCTTGCCGATGAGGGCGAGCGATACACTGCGGAGGCAGCTGCCCTCAAGGTGATGGCAAGCCAGGTGGCGTTCGATGTGGCAAACAACATGCTGCAGGCTCACGGCGGCTACGGGTTCATCAAAGAATATCCAGTGGAGCGGATATATCGAGATGCCCGCGCTATGTCCATCGTCGAGGGCACCAACGAGATCTTGCGCGTCATCATCGCGTCCAAGATATTCGGCGAGTACGGGCTGAAGATCAGACCATAACAGCCGATAGCCGTCAGCCGACAGCCGCTAGCGGACGCTAACGGCCAACGGCTAACCGCTGACGGCTGCCTTTTGGAGGATAGAAAATGGATTTCTCGTTGCCTAAAGAGTATCAGTTGCTGCGCAAGACGATACGGGAGTTCGTGGACAAGGAGATCAGACCCAGAGCAGCGGAGGCTGAGGCCAAAGGCGAAGTAGATATGGAAATAGTCCACAAAATGGCCAAAGCAGGACTCCTGGGTGTCCCGTTCCCCCAGAAATACGGAGGCGGCGGCGCAGGTGAGATGGGCTACGCGATCTTGATGGAGGAGATCAGCAAAGCCTGCACATCCACCGCCACCACGGTAGGCGCACATATCGGCATCGGTGCGATGTCGATTTACCTGGATGGGACACCGGAGCAGAAAGAAAAATACCTCACGCCGCTGGCAAGAGGTGAAAAGCTTGGGGCATTCGCACTAACAGAATCTGGCGCTGGCTCCGACGCCGCCGGGATCAAGATGCGTGCGGTCCGCAAAGGCGACAAATACATCCTGAACGGCGCCAAGACCTTCATCACCAACGGCCCCATCGCCGACATCATCAGCGTCCTGGCGGTCACCGACCCAGCCCTGGGTGCCCGCGGCGGCATCACGGCATTCATCGTGGAAAAGGACATGCCCGGATTCTCCGTCGGAAAGCACGAGGACAAGATGGGTATCCGCGGCAGCGCTACCTCCGAACTGGTTTTCGAGGATGTCGAGGTCCCTGTGGAGAATGTCCTGGGGCAGGTCGGCCTGGGCTTCATCATTTTCATGAAGACGCTGGACCTCGGTCGTCTAACGATAGGCGCCGCTTCACTGGGTGGGTCACAGGAGGTGATGAACCTGTCCCTGGATTACGCCCGCCTGCGTGAGCAATTCGGCAAGCCGATCGCCCACAAGCAGCAGGTCTCTTTCGAGATCGCAGAGATGGAAGCGAAGATCGAAGCCCTGCGGTCGCTGGTGTACCGTTCGGCGTGGCTGGTGGACACCGGCCAGCCTTTCACCAAAGAAGCGAGCGCTTGCAAGCTCCTGGGCTCCAGGATCGCATCCGAATGCATCAACCAGGCGCTGCAGATCCACGGTGGTCTGGGCTACAGCAGACACTATCCTATCGAGCGGATGCTGAGGGATGCCAGGATCGCCGAGATCTTCGAAGGGACGAATGAGATTCAGCTGTACGTCATTGCCACCAGGCTGTTCCGCGAGCGCGGGATCAGGTTGAGACCATAGTGTGAGAATCCTTAACGCAAAGATGCAGAGACACGCAAGACGCAAGGAAAGCTCAAATGGGTTTTTGAGGCCCTTTGCGCCTTTGCCTCCTGGCGGCTTTGTGTTGAACAGGTGTATTTTAAGGAGGAAGGTATGCGAATAGCAGTTTGCATAAAACAGGTTTATGGGCCTGAGGGGGTGCGGGTGAGCCGCAGCCGGGAGATGCTGGACACGCGCTCCGCCGAGCTGAATATCAACCCTTATGACAAGCACGCCCTCGAAGCTGCCTTGAGCCTCAAGGATCACTATGGCGGCACGGTGGTGGCGCTGAGCGTGGGAGGCGAGGATGTGGACGATGCCCTGCGGGAAGCTCTAGCGATAGGTGCCGACGAGGCATATCTGCTCAGCGGCGATGCCCTGGAGGTCACCGATGCCAACGGTGTGGCGAAAGCTCTGGCAGCGGCAGTGAACAAGCTGGGCGAGGTGAATCTGGTGATTACCGGACAGAAGGGCGTGGATACCGGCGCAGGCGACCTTCCCGGCAGGCTGGCGGAGGCGCTCGGCTGGCCGCTCCTGCTGGACGTGGAAGGTCTTTCGGTCCAGAATGGGACGGTCGAAGCGATACGAGACGTGGACAGCAAAAGTTCCGTGTTCCACAGCGGGATGCCCGCGGTGGTGGCGATCTCGCCGGTGGCTAACTACCCTCGATACGCCCACGTGGCCCGTGTGATGAACGCCTATCGCGAGTGGGCGGTCACCACCTGGACCAGCGAGGACCTGGGGCTGGAGCCGGATTCGCTGGCGCCAAAAGTCTCGCCTCGCGGGATGATCCTGCCGCCGAAGCGGGAGATCGGGAGCATGCTCTCCGGCACGCCGGAGGAGGTCGCCAAAGAGCTGGTGGCCGAGCTTCGCCAGCGCAGGCTCGTGTGAGGAGGTGAGAAGATGGATCTATCCTATCTCGAAGCGATGATGGGTGGAGAGGAAGCCGGGCCGGAGTACGAGCACATCTGGCTGGCGCTGGAGGCAGGTAAAGAAGGTAACCTCGGCCTGGCCGGCAAAGCAAGGACGCTGGCCGATGGCCTGGGCGCATACGTGAAAGCCCTGGTGGTCGGCGGAGCTGATGAGGATTTCGCTCAGGAACTGATCCAGGTCGGTGCTGACGAGGTCTACCTTTCGGCAAACAAGCCGGATGCCAGCGGGCTGGCGGAATTCTTCGAGGAACGGAAGCCGGAGATGCTTATTTTCGTGGATTCTTCCTGGAGCATGGAGGTGGCGCCCCGGCTGGCTTTCCGGTGGGATACGGCACTGGTCCCCCACGGGGAGGACCTAGGGATCGACGAGGGCGAGCGAGCGCTGCTGGTGACAGCACCGGTATACGACAGGTTGGCAAGCCAGGTCTACGCCTGCTCTGGCCACCCGCAGATGGCGACGGTGTCGCCCAAGGCGTTCGGTGAGCCGTTCCTGGACGAGACACGCGAAGGAACAGTGGAACATGTGGAGCTCCCGGCAGATTCGTCGCCAGTGCGGGAAATCGGCCCGGCAGCCCTACGACCGAAGCAGAGGCTGACGGTGGAGACGGCGAAAGTGGTGGTCTCCGGTGGGCGCGGTGTGAGCGACGACGAAGGTTGGGAGCTTCTCCAGAAACTGGCCGATGCCCTCGGTGGCGTGGTTGGCGGAAGCCGCGGTGCGCTGGACGATGGTCGGATCACCAAGGATCAGCTCGTGGATATCACCGGCCACAGGATCGAGCCTGATCTGTACATCGCATGCGGAATTTCCGGCACGATGCACCACTACGCAGGCATGGAAAAAGCGAAGATGGCAGTCGCCATCAACCACAATCCAAAAGCTCCGATCTTCAAACATACCGATTTCGGCATCGTCGGCGACGTGAAAGAGGTCGTGAGCGCGATTCTGGAAGCGCTGGCGTGACCGGAGGAAAACGCAAAGAAACAGAAAATCTCACCGCCTAGGACGCGAAAGTCCAGGACCAGCGAATGGGCGAATCAAGCGAATCAGCGATAAGATTCCCCCGGGGCAGTTCGCTTCGTTGATTCGCTGTGGCGGGCTCTCTGCGGTGAAAAATCACTGGGCAGTTACGTCGGAACTTCAAATCTGGTTTACCCAGACTCAGGAGGAATAGGAAGATGAACGATAGGGATGCGGTAATCGTTTCCGCAGTCAGGACCCCCATTGGGTCCAAGAAGGGACTTCTTTCCAGGGTGCGCCCTGACGATCTGGCAGCAATTGCCATAAAAGCTGCCCTGGAGAGGATACCCCAGCTAGAGGACTGGAAGGAAATAGACGATGTAGCCGTTGGCACAGCCTTCCCGGAGGCTGAACAGGGGATGAACGTAGCACGGGTAGCCGCCCTGATGGCCGGGATATCCGAAGAGGTCCCCGCAGCAACTTACTCCAGGATGTGTGGTTCCGCC
The DNA here is from genome assembly GCA_015486235.1 of Anaerolineae bacterium. Taxonomy (GTDB): domain Bacteria; phylum Chloroflexota; class Anaerolineae; order S016-19; family S016-19; genus S016-19. The sequence goes on along the minus strand of WFSD01000046.1, from coordinate 166 downwards.
ATGACGGCGTTGCATTACGCCACTTTCGCCATCTGGTCCGGCGGCGCCGACATCATCGTCGAGGGGGGTACCGAGAGCATGACGCTGGTGCCCATGACCAGCAACAAGCTGACCCCGAACATGAAATTCGTCAAAGCGCTCTACGGTGAAAGTCTCGAAGGGGTCG
>WFSD01000045.1 GCA_015486235.1 Anaerolineae bacterium | reverse complement strand
GGGTGAGCGGTGGTGGGCCAACCCTGACTCCGGCGATCTGCTCTATCAATGGTGGAGACGTGGCCAGAGCAAGCCTCTGGATGATCTCCTGCCGGAAATAGGAGCTGAGCATCTCTCGGCGGACGCCCTGCTCCGGGATGTCATGGAGTAGAGGCGACGCGTGCACTGCACTATAACGTTCGAACGGAGTAGCAATGTCAGGAGTACCCGACGGCGACATGGATATTTTGAGGGAAGGGGCGAGGAAGCTCTGCATCCCCCTGACTGAGCACCAGCTTGCTCAGTTCCGCCTTTACTACGAGGAGCTCGTCCGGTGGAATGCCAGGTTCAATCTCACCGCGGTGAGCGACCGTAAGGGGGTGCAGGTCCGCCATTTTCTCGACTCCTTGACCGTGCTTTTACCCCTGTTGGCTCCGCTGGAAGCACGCGGAATGAGGTGTCACGAGGCGTGCATGCGCCTGTGGGGCAAGTCATTACGCGCTGTGGATGTTGGGACGGGGCCAGGGTTCCCGGGGCTGGTGCTGAAGATCGTCTGGCCGGCGCTTTCTCTGACTCTGGTGGAAGCCACCGAGAAGAAGGTACGCTTCCTGGAGCACATGGTGGAGGTGCTAGGGCTGCGCGGCGTGGAAGCAATGCACATCCGCGCCGAGGAGCTGGGGCGCCTGCCGGGGTACAGGGAATCCTATGACCTGGTTTTCGCCAGGGCGGTTGCGCCATTGCCTACCCTGGTGGAATATCTGCTGCCGCTAGCCCGCCAGGGGGGGCTTGTGCTGGCGATGAAAGGCCCAACTGCTCCTGAGGAAGCGATGACCGCGGAAGAAGCAATCCGTATTCTGGGCGGCAAGATCAGGAAATTGTGGGAAGTAGAGGTGCCGGCGCTTGCGGAGGAACGTCGGATCGTACTCATAGACAAAGTGGTGCCAACGCCGGATGCATACCCGCGGCGCCCTGGGATACCACAGAAACGCCCACTAGGGCAGAAATAGTGAGGGTGAGCATCTTGCCAGCGCCCAACGTAACGGGTGGCGCAAAGCCACTTACGGATGTAAACGCAGAAGCGCACGCCTCGGCCCTAAGGAAGACAAGCACGCAATGCAAACATCAGGAGACCTGCCATGGATGACCCTGTGATTCGGTTGGAAAGCGTTACCAAGGATTACCCCATGGGCGAGGTAATCGTCCACGCGCTCCGGGGAATAGACCTGGAGATCGCCGCCGGAGAATTTGTTGTGCTGCTGGGGCCTTCCGGTTCCGGTAAGACCACTACTCTGAACTTAATGGGCGGGCTGGACAGGCCCACCTCCGGCAGAGTGATCGTCCAGCGGGAGGACATCACGCGCTACGGGGGCAAAGAGATGACACGATACCGACGGGAGAAAGTCGGGTTCGTGTTTCAGTTCTTCAACCTGATCCCCACGCTGACGGCGCGGGAGAACGTCGAGTTCGCGTTGGCGTTGCTGGGCAGCAAGACCGGCGACATGGAGAAGAGGGCTCAGGAACTGCTGGAAATGGTCGGGCTGGGCGACAGGGCCGATCATTTCCCATCGCAGCTTTCCGGCGGCGAGCAGCAACGTGTTGCCATAGCCAGGTCGCTGGCAAACCACCCTCCTCTGATGCTCTGCGACGAGCCAACGGGTAACCTGGACGTGGAAACAGGCCGCAGCGTCCTCCAGGTGATGCGAGACCTGAACCGACAAGAGGGGACGACCATCGTCCTAGTGACACACAACACTTCCATCGCACCCATGGCGGACAGGGTCGTGCGGCTGCACAGCGGCACCATCAGGGAAATTGCTACGAATCCGCAGCCGGCACCGGTCTCCTCGCTGGAGTGGTGATGCGTAAGGGCGACTCATTCCGTCTGCGCTTTCCGTCTAGGATGTTCTTGACTTCTCAAGCGCAAGAGTATCCGGATCGCAGCCCTCGCAAGGAATGAGTCGCCCCTGTAGAAGGGGAGAAGCTGTGAACAGAATGCTTTTCAGGAAAACAGCACGGGACATGAAATCCACATGGCCGCAAAGCCTTGCTCTTGCGATCATTGTCGCTCTGGGCATCGCGGGGCTGGTCTCCATGGACGGGGCTTATCGTAATCTCTCCACGTCCTACAACTACGCCTACAAAACGCTTCACTTTGCAGACGTGACCTTTTCCGTTCAGGCCGCGCCATCAGCCGTGGTGAAGAAAGTGGCCCATTTGGATGGTGTGAGTGCCGTCACCGGCAGACTTATCATTGATACCGGCTACGATCTCCCGTCCGGCGAACCTATTCGCGCCAGGTTTATCGGACTGCCGACGGACAGCCAGCCCGAGGTAGACAGTCTCTACATCCGCGAGGGACGTTACTTGCAAGCCGGAGATAAGGACGCTGTAGTGCTGGAAAGCCATTTCGCAAAATTCTATGGGCTGCACCCCGGCGACGAAGTCACGCCTATCGTCAACGGCAAACGAGTTGCCATGAAAATCGTGGGGGTTGCCTCCAGCCCGGAGTACCTCATTGTCAGCAGGAGCAAGCAAGACGTGATGCCCTCCTCCCGAACCTTTGCGGTGCTTTTTGCGCCGCTCCCACAGGTGCAAAAAACATTCGGGATGGGAGGTCAAGTCAATGACATCGCCATCCTGTTGAAATCTGATGCCGGCCGAGAAAAAGTGATCGAAAAAGCCCACAGCGTCTTGCAGCCTTATAGTATCACTGCCATCACCCCAAAGAAGCACCAGCCGTCCAACGAGGCATTGGGGCTCGACCTGGAGGGCTTCAAAGAGACCGCTTATCTCATCCCCGCCTTGATGTTCTTCGTGGCAGCAATGGCGGTCTACATTATGCTGAGCCGCATCGTGCGCGCTCAGCAGCCACAGATTGGGTTGATGAAAGCGCTGGGCTACGGCGACGGCGCTGTAATGTTCCACTACCTGGTCTATGCTCTGACCGTCGGCACCGTGGGGTCTGTGCTGGGCATTTTGATGGGCCAGCCCTTGGCCACCACCATCACGAAAGTCTACGCCGGGGAACTGGGAATACCGCTGGTGAAGACGCGGATATACCCTGACCTGTGGCTGAGCGGGGTAGTGCTGATGCTCATCTTCATGGTTCTTGGTAGCATCGGACCCGCCAGGTCCTCGGCCAGGGTGGCACCTGCCGTCGCGATGCGATTCGATCCCTCCGCCGCGCTGATCAAGGGGCGTGCGTCCATCGTCGAACGGCTGATCCGGCTGCCGTTCTGGCTCCGCCTGCCGGTGCGGAACGTGTTCCGCGTGCGCAGGCGATCCATCAGCACGGGCCTGGGAATCGTCTCTTCCATCGTCCTGGTGATGGTAGGATTCGCCCTCATGGATTCGATGGCTTACGTTCTCGATTACGGGATCTTCTCGGGAAACTGGGACATGCTGGCGCAGTTCAGCATGCCGCAGATGAGGCAAACAGCGAAAGAGGTTGCTTCCTGGGACGGCGTGAAATATGTGGAAGAGCACATCGAGATGCCGGTCACCATCAAAGCCCACGGCAAGAGCCAGAGCATCCTCCTGTATGCGGTGAAGCCGGACACGAAGATGCCGCCGATCAAGCTGGTGGGTGGGACGAGAAACCTGTCCGAAGTCCTCTCCGACGACCAGATCGTGCTCACGGAGTACATGGCTAAGAAGCTCGGGCTCCAGGAAGGGGACAATGTGGAGGTCTCCACGCCATTCGGCAGCCTGAAATTCAACGTCGGTGGAACATCGAGGGAGTACATCACTGCGGTGGGGTACGCTCCCCTGGACAGGGTGCAGGAGCTGGCGGGGGCGAAGATCTTCAATGCCCTTTACCTCAATGTGGCCCCGGACCGACAGGTGGAGATCAAGAGGAGACTCTACCACCTGCCTGGTGCTGCCAATGTGCAAATCCGCGAGGGCATGATGAAGGACATCAAGTCGTTCATGGGGCTGTACGACGCTTTCGTTTGGTTCATTTTCTTCTTCGCCGTGGCGCTGGCGTTTGCGCTACTTTTCAACACGATGACCGTTAGCGTGCTGGAGCGCCAACGGGAGTACGCCACCATGCGGGCGATCGGGGCCAGCGGCAGGAGGATTGCGTGGCTAATGACGACGGAAAGCCTGATCCTGTGGGTGCTGACGTTGGCACCGGGGTTGTTCCTGGGGTGGTTGGCTTCCTACTACGCCATGGGCACTTTTAGCTCCGACCTGTTTGTCTTCTATCTGAAGATCAGACCTCTGAGCTACATTCTCTCCGCCGTGGGGATACTGGTGGTGATGCTGTTTTCGGCGCTGCCAGCCATCCGGCACGTGAACAGGCTGAACCTTGCCGACTCGATAAAGACGATCACGTAAGAAAGGTCGGGTATTTGCTTGACGATTCGATGCTGGTCGACTGTCGCTATCTCGCCGTGGTATAGTTATAGTGGGATAGAGATCGCCGATGGTTTCATACTTTACAGTATGCTCCACTGGGCGGTAAGGAGACTGGAGATAACCTACTGGGGCGTGCTTGCCTCTTTGACAGTATCACTCAAACGCGTACGGAAGGTTCCGGACTTTCACGTGTACCGTCGAAATTACAGGTGTGACAACCCCCTCCTCACCACAAAGCTTTCTCGATTGTCCAGGCTAGGACCCCGTAAAAATCAGCACTCAAATTCCGGAACAGAGGTTTCTGTAGAGCAAGCTGTCAGTTCGCTCACAAGCACGCCCAACAAACGATCGGCAGAGGCGGCATTCAGGTCGACTTTCCTGCTCTGTTGCGTGTGATACGACATTCTCGGGATATCCTCCATGAGCGGTAGCACGCCGCATGACGACCTCGACCAATGCATGTCAATCTGTTTTAATCTGCGGTTACTGTTTTCGGAACGGGCTGTCGTTTCAACAATTCGTCTCGAAGCGCCAGGACATTCTCCATGTGCCGGTTGAGGTCTTCCCAGAGCTTTTCAGAATGGGAGCCGTAGCCCATGCGCCTGGCGAGAAAGCCGAACTCATCGCTGCCTGGGAACGGCACTGTCAGGTCTTTTGCGTTGCCACGCACTATCCTCAGTGCCTCTATCAGACGCCTCAGGAATGTGTGAGCCTTGGTCAGGTCGGCAAGCTCGTCAGGGC
>WFSD01000044.1 GCA_015486235.1 Anaerolineae bacterium | reverse complement strand
TCTCCAGGGAGTTCGGATCGCCGGACCTGTATGGGAGGCCGAAATTTGGCGGTTTGGATATCATCGTGGACGAGATCAGCGCTGCTGCGGCGTTGATGATGAAACAATCGGCAGAAGGGATACCCGCGGTTCTAATCCGCGGTCTGGCATACGAGAAAAGCGACGAAGGGGTCGGGAACATTTTGATCTCTCGGTACGGGAAAACTGCCAGGAAGGTCGCGTTGGAGGGGTTCGTAGGCAACCTGATCGGCAAGCTGGTCAGGATATTGTAGGGTAGATTACTTTCTGAGCGGATGCGATTTGATATCGTTTCTCTATGCGGCGCTCGTCTGTAAATTTTTCATTCCAGCCGCCTTCGGCGGCTCTGGCAGCCAGCGTGGCACCCGTAGCCCCAAGCCGTCCCAGGAGCCCTCTCGACGCACCAGGGGCGAGTCGCAGTTCGCCACTGGGGTTGATGGAGGCGGGCGGCTCAGAGGGCCCCCGGGAATTTACCTGCCCTTCCGATGGTTTCCGTCAACTCCAGGAAAGTCACAGCACAAGCCCTGTATCGAGCGGGAGGCCCTCCAGGAGCACTTTTGGGCTTCGATTTGCTTCGAAATCCCTTGTGCCTTTCTTGCTTTTGGGTTTGGCCCCGGTGGTGTATAATTCCCCATAGCCGCTCGACCTCATCGGCGAGCAAGCGGTTCTCTTGTGCAACGCGAGGGACAGAGAAGCCCTCGGACGTACAACCCGAATGGAGGTGCGAATGTCCTGGCCTGAAAAGAGCAAAATCATTTCCGGCGTGGAGAACATGCTCCGCGTCAACATGGGACTGGAACCCGAGGAAGCTATCCTTGTCCTGACCGACATCCCCACGAGCAAATTCTGGCAGGAAAAGCCAGCGGACATACTCACATCGGTATCGGAGCGGGCAATGCTTGCAAAGCTGGTGGCCGAGGCAACGGCAGGACTCTTCCCAGACAACCCTGTGGCATTCCATCCCTTCTCTGTGACCGGCAGTCACGGCAGGGAACCGGATGGCAGCACAGCTGCTTTGATGAGGAAGCCTCAGGTCATCCTGGCGATCACCACTTACTCTCTTTCCCACACTAACGCCCGCCAGAATGCCACGAAGTCGGGCGCCCGCATCGCCAGCATGCCCGGATTCGAGGCAGGGATGCTGGAAGAAGGCGGTCCAATGATGGTGGACTACATGCAAGTATCAAAGGACTGTCACCTGTTTGCATCTCGGCTTAGCTCTGCTAGCGCAGTCCACGTTAGCACTCCATACGGGACCGACCTGGAGTTCAGCATCGCCGGCAGAAAAAGCCAGGTGGACGACGGGCTTTACAACACAAAGGGTAAGTTTGGGAACCTGCCTGCGGGCGAGACCTACATCGTGCCTGTCGAGGGTACTGGTCAGGGTGTGCTGGTCGTTCCAAGTGGGTGGTATCCCAGACTCGAAGAGGACCTTACTTTTGTTTTCTCCAAAGGGGAAGTGGTAGGGATAGAAGGCGGCGGCAGGGTAGGCGATCATTTCCGTGCGGTGCTGCAGACGGGAAACCAGAAAGAGCCTTACAAGTCTCGGCGGAATCTGGCCGAGCTAGGCATCGGCACTAACCCCAACGCTCACAGGCCCGATAATGTCCTGGAAGCAGAGAAAATCAAGGGCACCATTCACATAGCCATCGGGGATGATATTCACATGGGAGGTCTGGTGGAGGCAGACTTGCACGAGGATTTCGTCCAGCCCCGGCCTACCCTGGTTGTGGATGGCGATGTTCTGATTCGCGGTGGGGAGTGGCTGATATCCTGATTCCAGTCGTCGTCGGTGAGTTTCCGTCGGCCCAACGTGTTCCTGGACGCTGTGGGCATTTTCCTAGGAGGAACGATGCATGAACTCGAGGGCGATGTCGCCGAGATATTAATCCCTGAAGATGTCTTGGCAAAGCGGGTAGCCGAGCTTGGGGCAGAAATCAGCGCCGACTACGAGGACTTGGAGATAACGCTGATAGCCGTCCTGAAAGGGAGTGTGATCTTCCTTAGCGACCTGATGCGCCATCTGACCGTGCCCCATAGAATAGATTTCATGGCGACATCCAGCTATGGTGATGTTACGGAGAGCACCGGTGTGGTCAAGATATTGAAGGACCTGGATTCTCCCATTATGGGAAAGCACGTGCTCATTGTAGAGGATATTATAGATACCGGTCATACACTTTCTTATCTCTTGGAGATTCTGGAGCACAGGCAGCCAGCCAGCCTGAGGACTGTGACGCTTCTGGACAAAAGGGAGCGGCGAGAGGTGCCGGTATTCGTCGACTATGTCGGGTTTGAGGTGCCGAACAAGTTTGTGATAGGATATGGTCTGGATTTCAACGAGCTTTACCGCAATTTGCCATACATTGGGGTGTTGAAGCCGGAAATCTATGCCTCGGTGGAGCATCCGAGAGGATAGATACTCCCGTCAGCAGGACGTA
>WFSD01000043.1 GCA_015486235.1 Anaerolineae bacterium | reverse complement strand
GCTTTAGGCTATGCGACATCGCCACGAGGTGCCTGTCACGAACGGGCTTTTCTACCGCAGGAAGCTTTTGGCGCGCCGCCCCATGTAGACCCCCTCACGGAAAATGGGAAGGGTGCCATGGTCAAGGCCCGCCAGGATGAAGTAGCTGTAATGGATTCTTTGGGTTTTTGTGTTCTTGCTGGCAGAGGTGCCCGGCTGGCCGACCTTGTCGCCTCGTGGAACGGTGTCACCGGGTTTGATCAAAGTGAGGCTGACTTGCTTACCGTTGGTGAACGTATCTGTAACCTGGAGAGAGTTTTTAACCTGAAGGCTGGGTTCTCTGCGGCGGACGATACATTACCTGAGCATTTCCTCGTCGATCAACTCCCGGATGGTCCAGGGCAAGGACAGGTAGTCGATCTGCAGCGCCTCATCGCCGACTATTATGCTGCCAGAGGTTGGGGGCCGGATGGGATCCCAACGGATGCGACTCTGAAGAGACTGCACATTGACGGAACCGAGGAAGCCACAAGAAGGCTCAGACACACTCGGGTGTAGCAATCTTGGGAGTGTGCAGCAGATAAGGAGGTTAGCTGTGACGAAAAACACCAACTCTCCCGATCTAGATGAACTAGAACAGCGCACTTCTTCGCTAGGAGTGAGTGCGAACCTGGCACAGGCCGGCAAGGAGTATGTGCGTACATTTCTTTTTTCAATGAAGGCGGATTCACCCGTGGCTCGGACTCACGTACTGACTAGAGTATTCCTGGCCCTCGGGGGCTCTATAGCTGTTTTCATCATGTTCAGGGCAAATCACCTTGATCCGGTTGGGATTGTTGTCATAGGGGCACTTGCAATCCTCGAGATGTATTTTGCTGGCATTCTCTCCTGGGTGATACGGGTTTATGTACCTTTGCTTCTGATCATGATGGGTTCCATGAGCTTATCATGGCTTATCTTCAACCCTCAGCCCGGTCGTTACATCCTGATCAACTGGCGCGTATACTCGGGAACCGTAACAATAAGCTTGGCGGTGTGGGAAGCGGTTTTCGTGGCTGTAGTGGTACTGTATTGGGAAATTCGCCGAGGCACTACGTATGGCATCCTACTTGGATCAGTGGCTGCCTGGCTGGTAAACCATTTCGTCAGCTCGGCCTCACTGATCTTGGTCCAATTCCCGCTTTTTCATGCATTGCGACTCTTTATCTCTGACCAGACCCTCCTGATAGCAGGCACCAAAGTTCTGGGTTTTGGGGTCATGGGTCTTCTTGTCCTGGGACTTGCCGCGATAATGCGAGGTACCGAGATTGTGGGGGTACTCAATCAAATCAAGCTGCCCTTCAAGGCTAGCTTTTTTGTCTCATTGGCATTGCGGAGCTTTTCTACAGCCGTGGAAGATTACGATACGATTCGCCAGGCTGAGCTTGCGCGCGGAAGTGGTTTTCACAAGAAGACAGTCTTTGGACAGGTCAAGGATTTTGGCCTCATGGCTGTTCCCTTGATCGGGATGTCGCTCACGCGGTCAACACAGATGGCGGCGGCCCTCCATGCACGGGGCTTCGGGAGAGCGACACATCCTACCCCCTACCGCGAGATAAAACCATTCCGTTGGGAGGATATAGTGGCCATAGGACTCTCTGTCGCTATCCCCTTAGCACTCCTTTTCACGGGGTTCAACTTTACGCATAGCCTATTTTCACTATGGAGGGCAGCTTTATGAAAGCGGTGGAGGTCAAGGACCTTTTCTGGCGATACCCGGCTTTTGTAGGTGAGATGAACCCCTGGGTGCTCAAGGGCCTGAACCTTGAAGTCGAGAGGGGGGAGTTCTTTGGGATCACCGGGCCGAGTGGAGCGGGTAAGACAACGCTCTGCTATTTCCTGGCAGGTATCTTGCCCCATGAGACCAAGCTGCCCGGCGGCACGATGGCCGATTACGTGAAGGGCGAGGTGGATGTCCTTGGGGAAGTGGTGACGAAATTGGATGGGGGAAGACTCGTGGGCAAGGGAGTTCTTGCGCCACGAGTGGGCCTGATTATGCAAGATCCGGAGAATCAATTTCTGAGGATGAGCGTGCTCCATGAAGTAGCCTTTGGCCTCCAGATGATGCAGTTGCCGCCGGAGGAGATAGAAAAGAGGGCTAGAGAAGGATTGGAGGCAGCCGGCCTGGGTTACTTATGGCCCGTTGCCGAATTGTTACACCCGCTTGAGTTGTCAGGGGGGCAAAAGCAGCGGGTGGCCATTGCTGCTTTCTTGGCCATGCGTCCGGATCTGCTCATTCTGGACGAGCCCACCTCCGATCTGGATCCCGTCGGCAAGCGGGAGGTTGTCGAGACGGTCCGGTCCCTCAAGGATAACTACGACCTCACGGTGATACTGGTGGAACACATGCCAGAGGCTATGTTAGAATTTGCGGATCGTGTCGCTCTCTTGGATGATGGACGGATCGTGGAGGTGGAGCGGCCTAGAAAGTTCTACAGCGGTGTGAAGCTGGCGATGGAAAAAGGGGTACGTCTGCCTGAGCTCGCCCGAGTGGCTGATGCGGCGAATATCCATCCTATCCCCTTGACAGTGGAGGAAGGCTTAAAGGTATTGGTTCCACGCGTGAGCACAGCGACCACGCCTGCTGCCCCGAAGAGAGACAGCCCCGTGATTATCACCACGGAGGACGTGTGGTTCCATTATCCCGACGGCACGCTGGCCCTCAGGGGCGTGAGTATGGACGTACGCGAGGGGGACTATATGGCCCTCCTGGGCCGCAATGGAAGTGGCAAGACGACTCTTGCAAAGATATTCAATGGCATCTATGCTCCTGAGAAGGGCGAAGCAGAGATACTAGGAGAGGATGCAACTAGGAAGGAGGTCCGGCGCCAGCTGGCCAGGAAAGTCGGCTACGTCTTCCAGAATCCTACCCATCAACTCTTCACACGAAAGGTCTACGAGGAAATAGCCTATGCGCTGCGCAACTTGGAACTAGATCGTGAGGAGATCGATCGCCGGGTGCATAGTGTCCTGAGAGCCGTCAACTTGGAAGACAAGATCGATGAAGATCCTATGTTTTTGGGAAAAGGGCAGCAGCAACGCCTCGCTGTAGCCTGCGTGCTGGCCATGCAGCCCTCTGTGTTGATTGTGGATGAACCTACGACCGGCCAAGATTATCGGATGACTGAGAGCATTATGAGCTTGATAGACGAGTTGCATCAGGCCGGGACCACAATCTTGATCATCACTCATGATATGACCGTGGTAGCTGAGCATTGCCAGCAAGCGACCGTTTTGCATGAAGGTCAGATAATTTTTGCTGGTTCTGTGCGAGAGTTGTTTTTGAATGAGGAGATCCTCGGAAGAGCTTTCCTGGAGCCACCGCAGAGTGCTAAGCTTAGTATTGCTGCTCGACGTCAGCAACCAGACTTTCCAATGCTGCTCAATTTTCGGGAGTGGGCTAGCGCGTTGAAAAGTGGATATCCCGGTGCAGGGGGTTGGCATGACGCAAGTCGAGAGGGCGAGAGGGGCAGAAAGAACACAGATCGCTAGTGGGTGGACGTCAGGGAGTCGGGGGCCTTGGTTGGCTTGGAAATGATGCCAATGTAGGTCATCGTGGCGAACACCGGCTAGGTTAGCTGAGTTGTTGGCGCGATTGATGTCGGCAAGCTGGCAGCATGAGTAATCCGCTGTCAGCCATCTCATCCTTGCGGTACAAGGAGAAGTTGTGTCTCGTCATGAAGGAGGTGGTTACTGGGGAATCTTGTGACGGAAGTCCAGTCGTGAGTTGTGGGTGGAATGAAGAAAGGGGGTGGTTGCAGAATATTGGAGCGAGGAATCTGGTCGAACGGCGATCTGGTTCTAAATCGTGAGTCGCGAGTGGAATGAAGAAAAGGAGGACTGTCATGAGTGTTGAAACGGTCGCACAAGAGAGGAAGGCAGGGCCGCGGTACGGACTCCACTGGAATCCCAACCCGCCGATCACGTTAGGACAGTGGGTAACTTTCGCTGTCATTGTTGGAGTGAACACGGTTTTGGTAGCGTTCGGTGACATTGCAGTTCCATTCGCAGCCATCGGTGTATCTGCTTTCTACATCGCCATCGGCTTCATGATCCCATTCACGCTGTGGTTTGGGCTGTGGGGGATAATTGCTGCTTACTTAGGCGCCTTTTTCGGCGGTCTACTTGCAGGGTTCCCGATCGCTATTGGTTGGTTCATCTCTGGGGTAGACATAATCCAGGTAATCGTGCCTTTCGTCCTATATCGCTGGGCTGCCCCAAAGCTGGGCCTCGATCCCCTGGGCAAAGACTTTTTTAGCCGCCATTGGTTGAAGGCCTGGGTGTTCATGTTCATTGCTGCTGTGCTGTTTCAAAACCCGGTTGCGGCTTCTATTAACATGTGGGTGCTGGTGAAAACCGGGCTCATGCCACCTAATGTCTTCGGGGCGGCAGTTACTGGCTGGATGGTCGGCGACATCATCGTAATCCCGCTGATTATGCCCGTGGTATGTTACTTTCTATCGCCAGTGGTTGAACGGGCTGGCCTGGTAGTGTATGGGTGGATCTCCTGAGGATACCGCCGGAAGTTTGAGTTCGCGACGGGGAGCTTCTTCCGGCCCCCGTCGCGATCGTTTTGGCACTACGGATGTTGTATGGGCCGTGGTCTATAATTTCGGTAACATCCAATCCGACTTGGATGGAGCGTTCGTCAAAAGATGGAAAACCCGGGGCGAATCACGATTCGCCCCAGGTGCGTTAGGGAGACCCATGAAACGGCTTTGGGCTTTCAAAGCAAATCGAAAGATGGGGAAAATGTAACTGCTCAGTCTTGAACAAATAGAACGCAGATATTGGACACAGATTAACACAGATTTTCACAGATGGATTTCAAAAATCTTGAGATATCTGTGTGCGAAGCCTGTGGAAATCCGTGTCCCATATTGACCTTGACGCGGTTTCGCGAACCACCAGACTCCAGTAAACCATAAAAGATCAGTGGGAATCAGCATGTATCAGCGTCATCAGCGTTCTACTGCTGAAGGGGCAGAATAGTAATGGGAAAATTATCGATTATGACACAGGATTTACATGCTTTTCTGGATGCTTTGGAACGAGAGGCACCGGGAGAAATCTTGCACATCCGTGAACCTGTGAGCACCGATTATACGATTACGGCATATGTCCAGGTTCTGGCCAGCCTCAATCGCATGCCGCTGCTCTACTTTCACAACGTGATAGGGTACGAGCTTCCCGTTATCACTAACCTCTTCGGCACGAAGCGGCGTATTGCGCTGGCTTTGGGCATCCAGCCAGACGATTTCGACAACGCCTGGCTGCAACGCATCGAGCATCTGATCCCACCAGTTGTGGTTCCCGGTGGGCCTGCCAAGGATATCATATCCCTTGGACAGGATGCGCATCTCGACTCGTTGCCCTTGTTGCGCCATTTTCAGGAGGATGCTGGCCGGTACATCACATCGGGCGTGATTGTGGCCAAGGACCCCGACACAGGCCGGCGGAATCTGAGTTTCCATCGGCTGCAATTCGTAGGCCCCCGACGACTGCGGACCAGCCTTCACTCGCGGGGACATCTATGGGATTTCTACCGCAGGTCGGCGGCAGCGGGACGGGATCTGCCGGCTGCCATCGTCGTGGGTGCCCATCCAGCTGTATTGCTGGCCGCTGCGGTCCGAGCATCCGCTACGACCGACGAGTATGACATAGCCGGGGCCTTGCTCCAGCAGCCGATCGAACTGGTGGAGGCGGAAACAGTGGACGTGGAAGTCCCGGCCCATGCCGAGATCGTGATAGAAGGGAAGATCCTGGCAGGGGTAGAGGAGCCTGAGGGCCCGTTTGGAGAATATACGGGCTACGTCTCTGGCCGCTCCACTAACAACGTGTTCGAGGTCGATTGTATCACGCGGCGCAAGGATGCTATTTTTCAGGACATCACACCGGGGAGATCCGCGGAGCACATCATTCTGAGCGGGGTCTCAAGAGCACCTGCTATGCTTGCAGAAACCAAGCGCAATTTCCCCAACGTACGTTCTCTGCGCTATCCT
>WFSD01000042.1 GCA_015486235.1 Anaerolineae bacterium | reverse complement strand
TCCCTGGTGTTCCTTCCCGCGACCTTCCGGGCGCGCGGGTGTTTTTATGTTTTGGCGTTCCGGTGCTGGCCACAAATCACATAGGAGGGGGAGATGCCCAAGGATAACCCCAAGATCGAACATCTCAGGCACCTGAGGGAGCAGGCAAAGCTCGGAGGCGGCGAGAGAAGGGTAAAAGTCCAGCACGATAAGGGAAAACTCACAGCCAGAGAACGGCTGGATCTCCTGCTGGACAAAGGGAGTTTCCGCGAACTGGATATGTTTGTCACGCACCGCTCCCACGACTTCGGGCTGGAGAAGAACCGCCCCCTGGGTGACGGCGTAGTGACCGGATATGGCACCATCGATGGCAGGCCGGTCCTCGTTTACTCCCAGGATTTCACTGTCTTCGGGGGATCACTGTCCGAAGCACACGCGGAAAAGATCATCAAGGTGATGGAGATGGCGATGAAGAACGGGACCCCCATCATTGGGATAAACGACTCCGGCGGCGCCAGGATCCAGGAAGGCGTAGTCTCTCTGGGAGGATATGCTGACATCTTCCTCAGGAACGTGCTGGCTTCCGGAGTGATTCCTCAGATATCCCTCATCATGGGGCCTTGCGCCGGGGGTGCAGTCTATTCGCCCGCCATAACCGATTTCATAGTGATGGTGAAAGACACCAGCTACATGTTCATCACCGGGCCGGAAGTGGTGAAAGCTGTCACCCACGAGGATGTCACTTTCGACGAGCTGGGTGGTGCCTGGGTTCATGCAACCAGGAGCGGCGTGGCCCATTTCGCGGTGGATACCGAAGAAGACGCCATCTACACCGTCCAGAAGCTCCTCTCCTACATCCCGCAGAACAACCTGGAAGAGCCACCCTCCGTTACCCCCAAGGACGACCCGATGCGCATGGACGAGGAGCTGGACGACATCGTGCCGGACAACCCCAACAAGCCGTACGATATGAAAGAGGTTATCCAGCACATAGTGGACGACGGCGAGTTCTTCGAGGTCATGCCTCACTGGGCCCAGAATATCATCATTGGATTCACGAGGCTTGGCGGGCATTCCGTCGGTGTAGTAGCACAGCAGCCGGCGGTGCTGGCAGGGGTACTGGACATCAACGCATCGGTGAAAGCTGCACGGTTCATCCGGTTCTGCGATGCGTTCAACATCCCGCTGATAGTTTTCGAGGACGTGCCGGGCTACATGCCGGGCGTGGCCCAGGAACACGGCGGCATCATCCGGCACGGGGCGAAGATCCTGTACGCTTTTGCCGAAGCCACAGTGCCGAAGATCACGGTGATCACCCGGAAATCCTACGGCGGCGCTTACTGCGTGACGAACTCCCGCCACATTCGCGCCGATCTGGTGTTCGCATGGCCCACGGCGGAGATAGCCGTCATGGGGCCGGATGGGGCGGTCAAAATCATCTACAAGAGGCAGCTGGCCGCAGCGGAAGACCCGGACGCGCTGAAGCAGAAGCTGGTGGAGGAGTACCGGGAGAAGCTGGCGAACCCGTACGTGGCCGCGTCCAGAGGGTTCGTGGACGATGTCATCGAACCGCACACCACGCGCCCGCGGCTGATAAACGCGCTGGAAATGCTGCGCAACAAGCGGGACACCAACCCGCCCAAGAAGCACGGGAACATCCCGTTGTGACGGCGTGGGCGTTGGAAAGAGGCCATTTGCCCAACGCCAAGACGCAAAGAGGCAAAGCCGCAAAGGTTTTTGAGATTTCTTTGCGTCTTTCGTTCCTCTGCGTCCCGGCGTTTTATTCCGCTTGCCCCCGGAAGGATAAGGCATGAGAGTGTTGAATTACAGGGTTCTGTTGCGAGAGGAACCGGAGGGTGGATACATGGTGACGGTGCCTTCTCTTCCAGGGTGTGTCACGTATGGAGATACGGTGGAGGAGGCAATATCCATGGCCAGGGAGGCGATTGAATTGTACATCGAAAGTTTGAAGGCGCATGGAGAGGAGATACCCACAAGCGACCCAACGAATGGGCGACTCTCCGGTCCGCTGATTCGCTCGATTCGCCTTAGGAGCATAGCATGTTCAAAAAAGTATTGGTCGCCAATCGCGGCGAGATAGCCGTCCGAATACTGATGGCGTGCGAGGAACGTGGCCTCGCCACAGCCACCGTTTTCTCCGACGCGGACAGAACCGCCCTGCACGTCCGTTATGCCGACGAGGCGTACTACATCGGTCCGGCAAAACCCACCGAGAGCTACCTTCGCATGGACAAGATCATAGGCGTGGCGAAACGGTGCGGCGCCGACGCCATCCACCCCGGGTACGGTTTCCTGGCAGAGAACGCCGATTTTGCCCAGGCAGTGATAGATGCAGGGCTGACTTTCATCGGCCCGCCGCCGGAGGCGATCCGGCTCCTGGGGAACAAAGTCGCGGCGCGTCGGACGATGAAAAAAGCTGGTGTGCCGGTGGTTCCGGGCACCGACGCGGACGTGAGCGATGCCGAGGCGATAGCAGAAGCGAGGAACCTGGGGTTCCCTGTGATGATCAAGGCGGCAGCCGGAGGCGGCGGCAAGGGCATGCGCCTGGTCTCCGATCCAGCGGAGTTGCCGCGGGCGCTGGCAGCAGCCCGCCGGGAGGCAAAAGGCTCTTTTGGCGATGACACCATCTACCTTGAAAAGATCATCCCAAACGCCCGGCACATCGAGGTTCAGCTCCTGGCGGATAATTACGGAAACGTTGTCTCCCTTGGGGAGCGGGAGTGCTCCATCCAACGGCGGCACCAGAAAATGATCGAGGAATCGCCGTCCCCGGTGGTGACCCAGGAGATGCGGGAGCAGATGGGTGCAGTGGCAGTCAGGGCGGCCAAGGCCGCAGGATACACCAATGCCGGCACAGTGGAGTTCCTGGTCGATCCGGATATGAATTTCTACTTCCTGGAGGTGAACACCAGGCTTCAAGTAGAGCATCCTGTTACGGAAGTGGTGACCGGGGTAGACATCGTGAAAGAGCAGCTGGCGATAGCGGCGGGGCGGAGGCTCCGGTGGAAGCAGGAGGACATCCAGCTACGGGGATGGGCGATCGAGGTCCGGATCACCTCGGAAGACCCATATAACAATTTCCTGCCAGCAGGTGGCCGTATCACCCACCTGAGCAGGCCCACTGGTCCCGGAGTCCGGATAGAGAGTGGGATATACGAGGGGTTTGTAGTCTCCCTTTACTACGACCCGCTCCTGGCGAAAATGATCGTGTGGGGGGAGACGCGGGCCGAAGCGATACTGAGAATGCGGCGGGCCCTGCGCGAGTTCAGGATCAGCGGCATAAAGACCACGATTCCGTTCCACCAGAGGATAATGGACAGTGCGCGGTTCCAGGCAGGGCATTTCGACACCAGATTCCTGGAGGATGGCGGATTCTCCATGGGGAGTGTGGGGAACCCTGAAAAAGAGGAAGTGGCGGCGCTGGCGTCGGCACTCCTGGCCGATCGGGAAAGCAAAGAGCGTGTTACGTTCAGGAAAATGGAGGGGCCGGCAGGCAAAATGTCCCTCTGGAAGCAGGCAGCGTTGCTGGGAGGGCTCAGGCGATGAAGTACGTTTCCACGGTGAACGACAGGGAATACGTCATCGAGATCGAGGGGGATACCGCCATCCTGAACGGTGGCGAAAAAATGGATGTGAGCCTGGGGCGGGTCGGCGATGGAAATATCTACTCCCTCCTGGTGAACGGAAAGTCATATGAAATCCTGGCAGAGGAAACCCTCGGTGGCTATATCATCATGCTGGACGGTGTCCAGATGGACGTTGCCGTCACAGACGAACGGGCTTTGCGGCTTTCCAAAGGCTCCAAGGCGCCAGAGCGGACCAGCAAGGAGGTTCGGATAACCTCGCCGATCCCCGGGATGATCGTCAAAGTCCTGGTGGCGGAGGAGGATGAGGTAGGTGAGAACCAGCCTTTGGCAATACTGGAAGCAATGAAGATGGAAAATGAGATCCGCGCCCCACGCAAAGGAGTTGTGAAGAAAGTGAATATCTCCCCCGGCAACCAGGTAGCCCAGGGGACGTTGCTGCTGGTGATCGAGTGATGCTCATCACAGGCCCAAATATGCGACCACAAGAGTTCGCCTCTACTTTTCGAACAGATACACTCTGACAGCCATACGCTCTAGATGCAGGACTCGTAGATATCTGCACAATCCGCATCGATTTGCGTGCTGTCCGCGGAGCATTCAAAGTGACTATCGGCTCGGCCATTACAATCGTCATCCAACTCATCTTCCTGGAGGGCATCCTCTCCATAGACAATGCCGCAGTGCTGGGTGCTATGGTCTCCCACCTGCCGAGGGATCAGTCCATACCCTGGCCCAAAACCCTCAAACGCATCTTCCACGAACGTGCGGAACATATCCTTGGGCACCAGCAGCAGGCAGCTCTCCGCGTTGGCCTGCTAGGCGCCTACCTGGGGCGCGGGATCATGCTCCTGCTGGCGACTTACATAATTGAGAACCCATGGCTCAGGCTTCTAGGAGCACTCTACCTGATCAAGATGGCAGCAGAACACCTGGGAGCACTGGCAAATCGGGATACCGACATCCCTGAGACACTCGGGGAGGAATCGCCGCAGGTAAAGCCGATCACGGGTAAGAGCTTTTGGAATGTCGTCCTCATAGTGGAACTCACAGACCTGGCGTTCAGTCTGGACAATGTGATCGCCGCGGTTGCTCTCTCGCAAGATTTCCTGGTAGTGCTTCTGGGTGTAGCCATCGGCATCCTCATCATGCGGTTTGCGGCAGGAATTTTCGCCCTGATAGTCGAGAAGCAACCAGGCCTGGTACATGCCGCTTATCTCCTGATTCTGGCAATCTCCATCGAGCTGATTATCTCTGATTTCGGACACGTGGAAATTCATCCGCTCCTAAAATTCAGCATCTCCCTGGCGATTTTGATCATAGTGTGGGTGTACATTCAGTGGCTGCGGGGTACCGGAATCGGACGACACCTAAAGCCTTTCTGGATTTTCATGCGCTGGGTGGATAAAGGCATCAGTCTGGTCCTGTGGCCGTTGTACAGGGCATGGGACATGCTGATCGGAGCATTCAAACAGCCATGAATCGCAAATCTAGCAATCGCCTGGTATTGGCATCTGGCTCGCCGAGGAGACGGGAGTTGCTGCGACTCCTGGGACTTTCGTTCACCACCAGGCCGGTGGACATTCCGGAGAATCGAGAAGACGGCGAGACTCCGGATGAGTTTGTGGCCAGGATGGCCTTGCGCAAATCCAGAGCTGCCGCCCCCACACCCGGCGAGGTCGTAATAGCCGCCGACACCATCGTGGTGCTGGAGGACGATGTCCTGGGGAAGCCAGACACAGAATACGAAGCGCTGGAGATGCTAAGGCGCTTGCGCGGGCAGGCGCATCAGGTCGAGACAGGACTGACGGTCAGCACAGATACCATGACCGTGGTCGAGATCGCGACAACTACAGTCTGGATGCGCGATTATTCCGACGAGGAGCTCAGAGCTTACATCGCCAGAGGCCAGCCGTTCGACAAAGCTGGGGGATACGCCATCCAGGATGAGATCTTCCGCCCGGTGGCACATTACCAGGGATGCCCCATGAACGTGATGGGACTCCCGCTATGTCGCCTGACAGCGCACCTGCGGATCTTTGGCGTCTCGGTGCCGGTAGCTCCTAAGGAGGTATGCCGAATTTGGTTTGGGGAAGAATGCGAAGATCCATTGTAGTCCTTCTGGTGTCAATGCTGGCGCTTTCCGCGTGCAGCAGGAATCCGGAGAAGGACAAAAAGGCCATCGCCGCGACGATTCAGGCGGAGGCGCAAGGAGTGGTAGAGCAAGACATAGACAAAGTCATGTCCCTGTGGGCCAAGGGCTCGGAGATACGGGATGTCAATCACACGCCTGACGACCCCAGCGACGATGTGACATGGAGCGGGAAAGATGCCATACGAGAACGATATGTCAAGGTCGTGTTCCCGGGCAACCCATCCATAGTCTCGCATCCGGAGATGAAGATATCCATTCATGGTAACAAGGCTGTGGTGACGACGACCACGAGGATTGGGAATGAAATAGCACCAGCGGGCGACCGCTGGACATTGCAGAAAATCAGAGGCAAGTGGCTCCTGACAAGCCTGACGTACAATCTGGAGAAATGACCTATGACCAAGCCACCCGGAGCGCCTCTGGCGTCGCGAACCCCTTTGCTCCAGGAAATTCCAGATGCCACAATGCGGAGCCCGGGGAACGGTTGTGCCATCTGGGATGCGGAGGTAACCGCTCGAACTGAGGGCGATCCGTGGTCTACTTTCGGGGTAAGTGATGAGGAAGAACAACCATACTTTGCGGAATTTCATCGGCGGCACGATGGACCTGGGACTGTTCATCTTCTATCTGAATCTGACGTCCGCCGCTACAGTCCTCCCATTGCTCATCGATCACCTCACAGGTTCCTCCGTGTGGATAGGAGTGGTCACCACCATAAGCAGCATGGGATGGTACCTCCCGCAGATATTCCTCGTCCCTTACGTCAACCGCCTACGCAAGAAAAAATCCCTTGTACTATGGACCACAGCATCTGAGCGGCTACCCGCGCTGGTATTGGGGCTGATCTTTCTTCTGTGTCCGGTGCTCCCACCGCAGGCGCTGCTCTGGGCAGTGATAATCGCATCACTGTGGCAGGGATTGAGTGGAGGTCTGGGAGGCGCAGCGTGGCAGGAAATGGTTGCCAAGTCCATACCTCACAGGCTTTGGGGAACTTTCTTCGGGGTTGGCAATGCTCTGGGCGGGGTGCTGGCGATAGCGGGCGGAGGGATTCTAACCTACGTGCTCTCTCGCTACGCATTCCCCACCAATTTCGCGTACATCTTTCTCATCGGAGCGGTCATACTTTTCGTTGGGTACTGGGGCCTCGTGGTTATGGTGGAACCCGAGGAAGAAATGACAAAACCTCTTCCCCCAGTCGGGCAATTCCTGAAATCTCTGCCGGGTTTCCTGAGAAACCGACCGAACTTCTCGGCCTTTCTGATAGGACGTTCTCTGGGAATACTGGGGTCCATGGGGGTGAATTTCTATGCCATCTACGCCTTGAGCCGTTACCACATCCCCGATAGCACCATCGGCATCTACACGTCGGTGCTGGCAGCGACCCAGGCACTTTTCAACCCTGCCCTGGGTTATCTGGGAGACAGGTACGGACACAAAGCTGTACTGCTGTTTGCTATTCTTACCGAAGGGCTCAGCGCAACCCTGGCGCTCCTAAGCCC
>WFSD01000041.1 GCA_015486235.1 Anaerolineae bacterium | reverse complement strand
CGACGACCCTGCCAAAGGCGGACAAGATCTGGGTCGCTTCAAGGCGCTGGGACCTTTGGAGAACCTGCCAGAGATACTGGACAAGTACCCGGTTTCCGAGGTGATGATAACCCTCCCATGGCAGTATCACCGACGGATAATTCGACTGGTCGCAGAGTGTGACAGGGCTCATGTGAAAGCTCGCATGGTGCCGGATTTGTTCCAGATCAGCCTGAATCGTGTGGATTTGCAGCAGATAAACGGCATCCCTTTGATTGGGTTCCGCGAGATATCGATTAGAGGATGGAATCTGGCGCTGAAGCGCGCCATAGACATTGTCGTTTCGACTGTAGCGTTGGTGGCCCTATCACCTCTGATGGCGTTCATAGCTCTGGCGATAAAGCTGGACTCCCGCGGGCCAATTCTCTTCCGACAGAGCAGGATCGGCAAGCACGGAGAGCCTTTCGTCATGTACAAATTCCGGTCGATGGTGGAGGGGGCGGAAGAAATGCTCCCGGAGCTCATGGAGCGCAACGAGGCCACAGGTCCGCTGTTCAAAATCAAGGATGATCCGCGGCGAACACAGGTGGGTAATGTTCTCCGGCGCACCAGCCTGGACGAACTGCCGCAGCTCTACAACGTGCTCCGGGGGGAGATGAGCCTGGTAGGGCCGCGCCCGGCGCTGCCACAGGAGGCGGCCGCATACCAGGAATGGCACAAGAAGCGCCTGGAAGTGGTGCCGGGGATCACCGGACTCTGGCAGATCAGCGGGCGCAGCGATCTGACTTTCGAGGACATGATTTTGCTGGACATTTATTATGCCGAGAATTGGTCTCTGTGGCTGGATCTCTCGATACTCTTGAGAACCATTCCCAAAGTGCTCATGGGAGAAGGAGCGTATTGAATGGGCGAACTCCCACCTGTGCTCAGGGCATTCATTGCCGTAGAACTGGAGAGTGACATCCTGGCCGAGATGTCCAAAGTGCAATCCGATTTCGAGAATCTGGTACCCCCGGGAAGCGTCAGGTGGGTTCGTCCCGAGGGGATACACCTCACATTGAAATTCCTCGGCGACACCCGGCGGGAGCGCGTGCCTGCAGTGCAGGATGGAATACGCCGGGCTGCAGAAGGGATGGTGCATTTCGAAATAGAGCTGGCGGACTCGGGCTGTTTTCCAAACTGCCGTAGGCCGAGGGTCATCTGGGTTGGTATCGACAAGGGGGATAAAAGGCTGTCGCAGCTTCAGAAACAGGTCGAGAAGGAGATGCAGAGCCTGGGATGGGCACCGGAGAGACGACCATTCAGCCCCCACCTGACCCTGGGTAGGGTGCAGCGGAATGCCACGACGTCCGAAGTGCGGCGAATCGGCGAGATAGTGGCCGGGTCTCATGTTGGCACTCTGGGCGTGCAACAGGTGACCGAGGTGGCGTTGATCCGGAGCATCTTGTCTCCCGGCGGTGCCAGATATGTGAAACTCTTCTCGGCAAAGCTGGAGTGAGCAGACAAATGATAAGACTGGTCAGCGTCATTGGTGGGAGCGAGGCCACACCGTCGGAAGAAGCTTTGGCCGAAGAAGTCGGCCGCCTTCTGGCCGAGGCCGGTTTCGGCATAGCGTGTGGAGGCCGCGGCGGGGTGATGGCTGCTGCGTGCCGTGGGGCGAAATCCGCTGGAGGCCTGACCGTCGGGATACTTCCGGGAGTGTCTCCAGAGGACGCCAATCCCTGGGTGGATGTGGCCATACCCACCGGCATGGGAGAAGCGCGGAATGTCCTCGTGGTCTCTTCTGGCGATGCAGTGATAGCCATCGGCGGCGAATATGGCACCCTTTCCGAAATAGGGTTCGCTTTGAAGCTGGGGAAGCGGGTCGTCGGATTGAGCACGTGGCAGTTCTGCCGAGACGGTATTCCCGCCGCAGGAGTGATCTATGCCTCCTCTCCATCGGAAGCGGTGCGTTTGGCTCTGGGGGGAACATGATGTTCTGGGACAGGCCGAGAGTCGATAGGTTCAGGGACAGGGCTGAGGCGGGGAAGAAACTGGCTGAAGCTCTTGCAGATTTGAAAGGACAGCCTGACGTGGTGGTGCTCGGGATACCACGTGGGGGTGTTGTGACCGCGGTGGAAGTTGCAAAGGCGTTGGGCGTTCCTCTGGATGTTACGATAACCCGTAAGCTTGGCGCCCCCGGCAATCCGGAGCTGGCTATCGGGGCCGTCGGGAGCGACGGCGCGGTGGTGCTGGACGACGAGACTGTGCAGGTCCTGCGCGTGGGCCAGGAGTATCTGGACCGGGAGATCGAACGTCAGATTGAGGAAGTGAGACGGCGGGCCCAAGTCTACCGCGGCGACCGGCCTCCGGTCGCGTTGGAAGGGAAACGCGTGGTCGTGGTGGACGATGGTCTGGCTACAGGAGCAACCATGCTGGCGACCGTGCGCGCGCTGCGCGGCAGGAACCCAAAAGAGATCATCGTTGCCGTGCCTGTCGCTCCGCCGGACGCAGTCCGACGCCTGGAGGCAGAGGCGGACAGAGTGATATCCCTGATGACCCCTGCTTATTTTTGGGCCGTCGGGATGTTTTACGAGGATTTCAACCAGGTGTCCGACGAGGAAGTAAAGGCGCTGCTGGAAGAGTGATCCGCCTGCCTACGACAGGGACGAGGGGCACGATCGTGGTATGTGCTGTGTGTCGCTACGTCGTCCCCAGCGTCTCTACCGCAATCTGGGCGTACGTCTGGGCAGCTTTCATGACGTCGGTAACGTTCACATGCTCGTCGGCGGTATGAGCCAGCCGCTCATCGCCGGGGCCAAACCCAACAGTAGGTATTTCTGCCTCCCCCATTGTATATGCCCCGTCTGTGGAGAACTGCCATGGCACCAGGCGTGGTTTGTACCCCAGGGATTCGGATACGGCCCGTACAGTTGCTTCCACCAGGGGATGATCCGACGGCATCAGCCACGCAGGATATG
>WFSD01000040.1 GCA_015486235.1 Anaerolineae bacterium | reverse complement strand
TGACCGATCCATTTCCCACCCGATCGCGGATAGCCTCAACCGTTTTTTCGATAAAAGTGCCAGGTCTCCAATCTGGCTTGCAGCCACAGATGTCCACGACGAAATTGCGCAGGATATCCTTCCCGTGGGCAGTATGTCGGACTTCGGGGTGGAACTGTACGCCGTAAATCCCACGCTCGGCATTTCCCATCACTGCTACAGAAGAATCCGTCCGGGCCATTGGCGAAAAGGACGGGGGCAGGTCGATCACGCGGTCTCCATGGCTCATCCAAACGGGGAAATGCTTCGGCAGGCCGCGCAATAAAGGCACACTGGGGTCGACAATCGTTAGCTCTACGCGGCCATATTCTCGCCGATTCGATGGATCGACACGCCCGCCCATCTCGTGTGCCAGCAATTGCATCCCGTAGCATATCCCCAACACAGGCCGGCCCGACTCGATCACGAACCGAGGCAGCGTCGGTGAGCCAGGTTCGTACACGCTGGCAGGGCCGCCCGAAAGGATGTAGCCCTTGGGGTTGAGAGCCTCCACGCGCTCTCTCGGCGCATCCCATGGGAAAATCTCACAGTAGACATTCAATGCCCTGACCCGACGCGCTATCAGCCGGGCAGTCTGAGAGCCATAATCGAGAATCACTATCGTGTCATGCGGCATGAACACGCCTCCAGAATGAACTGTTTCAATCCTCCATGATTATGTGCCCGTTCTCCATGCTCGTGACCACTACAAGGCTCTCAATGGGGACGTTCAGATTGGCGAGTTCTTCGCGCCCACCCTCGAATCGCTTTTCGATCACCGCTCCTATCCCAACCAGAGTCGCACCTGCCTGGCGAATCAGTTCCACCAAAGCGCGGATGGTTTTCCCTCTGGCAAGGAAATCGTCGACAATGAGCACATGATCCCGAGGCCCCAGGAATTCCGGGGATATCATAAGTTCGGTGACAGTACCTTTGGTGTGGGATGGGGCAGTTGCTCTCATAGCATTAGGATGCATGGTCACAGGTTTTGTCTTGCGGGCATATACAACGGGAATGCCCAAGGCAAGGCCGGTCATCAGCGCCGGAGCAATGCCACTAATCTCCGCGGTGACGATTTTGTTGGCGCCAAGGTGGGCAAGTCGCGCTGCCAGCGCCCCACCCACGGCCAACATCAACGCAGGGTCCACCTGATGGTTGATGAAACTATCGACTTTGAGGATCCCCTGCCCCAGATTGACCCCTTCCCTCGCAATCCGGTCTTTCAATAATTCCATCGCAGAAACGACCTCCCGAAAGTGTTACAGATAGGGCTTACGTCGTCGAGGATATTTTGTTAGAGCGACTCCAGCGTCGCGCAGGGACTGAAAGCTTCCGGAGAGGTAATCATCAACAACCGTGCTCGGGTGACTATGGATTCCTGAACTGTGACTCCGGAATCCGTTTAATTGTACACCTGAGATAGCCATGGGTCAAAATGGGCGGAAAACTTTCGTCTGCGACGGCGGGGACACCAGGTTATCGGGCAGCCTCACATTGTGATAAAATGGCGAACACGGAGTGTTCGAGGAGGTCTCCGTATGACGGCAGGAGATTGCTCAGATCGAGGAGAACATGACAAAGCTGGCCCACATCAACGAATTCCGCTCTTTGGTACCCCGGTACCTGAACCGACTGGCGCTTGCAGCGTTTCTAATCCTTCTGCTTGCCATGCCCTCCCCTATCTTGGTCGATCTGGGGCCACAGCAACACGTCCAGAGCATCAACCCAAAAATCGGCGTTCACACCCGCCTCACCGATGAGGTGGAGGAGTGGAAAATCAAACGGACGCTGGAAATGGTGCGGGAGATGGGAGCCTCCTGGATCGTGGAGTTTTTTCCGTGGGCGTATTACGAACCGTCCCGCGGGCATTTCGACTGGCGGCATGCCGACATGGTGGTGGATCACGCCAACCGCCAGGGATTAACGGTGATAGCAAGGCTTGGGTTTGTGCCTCAGTGGGCCAGGCCAAAGGATACCACTTTCACCTACCTGGATCGAGATCACTATCCCGACTTCGCCCGATATGTCGGCGAGTTCGTGAGGCACTTCAAGGGACGGGTGCATTATGTCATCATCTGGAACGAGCCAAACCTCGGCGCAGAATGGGGTTACCGGTCGGTCGACCCCGCCGAGTATGTGGAAATGCTGAAGATGGCGTACAATGCCGCCAAGGCTGCCGACCCGAATGTCAAGGTACTGGCGGGGGCGCTGGCGCCAACCCTCGCGCCGCCAGGCAGCGGGTGGGGATGGGACGATCTGGACTACCTTCAGAAAATGTACGACTATGGGGCAAAAGGCTATTTCGACATCCTGGCAGCCCACGCTTACGGCTGGCATTTCCCTCCGGATGCTCCCCCCAGCCCTGACGCCATAAATTTCTCCCGCGTGGTTCTCCTCCGGCAGATCATGGTGCGCAACGGCGATGCCGGCAAGTCCATCATCATCACGGAAGGGGGCTGGAACGATCATCCCAGATGGAGCAAAGCGGTCCGTCCCGCCCAACGGGTAAGGTACACCATTCGGGCGTACCAAAAAGCCCTGGAGGAATGGCCCTGGTGCAGAGCTGTCGTCTTCTGGGCGTTCCGCTATCCACGGCCCGCCAACACCTACCAGGATTATTTCACTTTCGTCAACGTAGATTTCACGCCCAAGCCGATCTACCTGGCGGTACAAAGCTATGCCCGAGGGGAGGAAGTGCCTTGAAAAAGAAAATCATCGCTTTTGTGATGGTACTCCTGGCGCTGGTAGGGTTGTTCCTCTTGCACCAGCGCCTGACGTCGGCGAGCGATCCCACGTGGGACCGTGTGCAGCGAAGCGGCATCCTGCGGGTTGGACTCGACCCAAGCTTTCCGCCTTTCGAGGCAGACGACGGCAAAGGCACGATTTCCGGCATGGACGTGGATCTGGCGCGTTCACTGGCGGAGCGGATTGGTGTTTCGGCTAAAATCGAGGCGATCGGATTCGACAGTCTTCTCGATGCCCTCTGGGCAAAACGCGTGGACGCAGTGATCTCCGCCATGCCCATGGACTACACGAAGAGCAAGGACGTGACGTACTCGATCCCATATTTCGATGCGGGACAGTACCTGGTCCTACGGCGCGATCATGCGCACATACACTCCCTCTCTGACCTGGACGGCCACAGCCTGGCAGTGGAATGGGGATCGGAGGGGGATGCTCTGGCCCGACAGCTCAAAAATCGCATGCCGGGAATCAAGCTCGTCTTGAAAGAAGACCCCAACTCTGCACTAAAGGCCCTCGCCTCCGGCGAAGCCGACGCCGCGCTGGTGGATGGCGTCTCCGCCCGCATGTTCGACGGAAAAATCTGCATCCTCAGCCCGCCGATATCCTCCACGCCCTATGCCGTCGTCATGCCAGCGAAAGCCCCAAAACTGTCGAAAGCAGTTGACCAGGCGCTGGAGGAGATGAAGAAATCCGGGGAACTGCAGTCCCTCGTCCGCAAATGGATGTATCCCCCAGGAGCCAATCCGGAGGAAGGATGCCCTACTCTATCTCTGAAATGACTGGTGCCTCCGCACCCTGATGCTCCAGCGTGGGGTCATGCAGCATATCGTTTCCTTGCACCACGTGCAAGAACTTCGCCGGTGATGTGCTACGTGTTCGGCGTAGCGGTTGCGGTGGGAGTAGGCGTTTCCGTGACCACGGGAACCGGCCCCAGTGGAACATTCTGGCTCTTCCACAACACCCCCTCCACAAGCCATGCACCGACCACGAGCAAAAGAACGGCGATCCAGTAGCCTATGTTATCCTTCTTCATCGTCACCTCCAGATGCTCCGCACACCATCATCACTACGCCAAATCTGCCGGTATGCCCACCGTCGCCTCTATGGGAGAAAAACATGTCCCTGTGACAGGACGTGCAGATGCCTGCCACTTCCACGCTTCGCAATCCGGCGTCCAGCAACTGACACCGGTTCGCCTCCCACAGATCGAAATTGGCGTGACCGTCCGCTGTCCTTCGAGAAAGGAACTCTGGCCCAAGATTTTCCTCCACCACAGCCACTACTTCTGGCCCAACTTGATAGCAGCATGGCCCGATGGCCGGGCCAACAGCACCTGCCATCTCGGCAGGATTGCTGCCAAATTCCCGCTCCATCGCCGCCACGAGAGAGCGGGCTAACATCGAGACAGTTCCTTTCCAGCCAGCGTGCCCCAGCCCGATAGCCCGGTGCGCCGGATCGTACACCAACACCGGCGTGCAGTCGGCAAACCGGAGGAGCAGCGGCACATTTGGCTCATCGGTGATCAGACCATCGGCGTTCGGGATGATCGCACCACGATCACCCAGGCCGACGCGCACGATCCTGCGCCCGTGAACCTGATGCGGTGAGACGAAATCCTCACGACGGACGCCCAGCGTGGCAGCCAACCTCCGGAGATTCTCCTCGACGCTCTCGAGATCATCCCCAACGGAATGTCCCAGATTCAGCGAGGCCAGATATCCCTTGCTGACTCCTCCGCGCCTGGTGGAGACTGCGTGGAGGAGGCCAGGGAACCTATCCAGTGACGCGAAAGTGTAAAACGGCGTGCTGCTTTCGTGGTATACCAAACGAGTGTGCCTCCTCAAACGAGCCCATGATTTTGACTATCGTCACTGCACTGCCATTATTTCACCTGCACAACTTCCAGCAACGGCCTGCCCGATCTTTCGGGGAAGACGGCAACCTGCACCAGCGATTTCCCATCTGCCCGCGCCATCCTGTCCAACACCTCACGCCTGCCCTTGAAGACCGTAGCGTCCGGAGCATGGAGCAGGTACACCCGCCTCTTGTCCCGGATGTACGGAGCGATGCGGGCCTGCAGCGCTGCGTCTCCCGCCTGCAGATTCTCGTAACCGAAAAGCTCCTTTGGAGCGATATCGCCACGACTCAGGAGAAACACCGGCGCGCTTATCCCCCAATCCAGCGCCAGCGGTTCCTCCTTGCCGTGGGTTTCCAGCCAATACTCCAGGTGATAAATTGCATCGGAATGGTCGCCAAGGCCGCCGGATTGCGCCAGCGACCTGTGGTACGCCACATCCACCGATAGCTCCCTGCCCCAAAGCGCCAGAACTAACAAGACCAACGCCGCTGTCGCCCACCTGCTCCTGGCGGCGTGCATCAGCGTCCCGACAGATACCCCAAGGCTGAACGCCACCAACGGGGTCAGGATGGCGTAGTGGGTCACCCAGAGCGCGGAAGGCGTGAAAGGGCTCTGTATCACCACCAGAGCGATGAGTGC
>WFSD01000039.1 GCA_015486235.1 Anaerolineae bacterium | reverse complement strand
GTTCGCCAGAAAGAATCCCCCCATGCCCGCCAGCAGCAATGTCAGCGGTATGGCCCAGTAAAGCTGCTCCCTCAACCCCTCCAGGGCATGGTAAACCGAATCCAGTGACTGGGCGGTCTGCAGCCAGCCGACATCCCTGCCGTCTTGGGTTTTTAGCGGGATGTTGTAGACTCTCCACACATGCTCTCCCCTTGAGGCGGAAACATAGCCGACATGTTTCGGCACCTGCACCGGGACCTTTTTGTAGTATCCCAGTCCCGTCCACACTTCTCCGCTGGAAGAGACAAGCCGAACGACGAGGTCGGTCTCGCCCAACTGGTCCACGATAGCCGTCATTTCTTCGGTGTTCTGGAACGACGGCATGTTGTTATCCTCTCCGCCCATGTCTATGTTTACCAGCGCTTGGGTAGCAACCATCTGCAGGGAAGTGTCGACCTGGGCCATCAGGGTGTGCTGCAATCGCCAGTAGACGTATCCGCTGAACATCAGCATCGTCAGGCCAAGCAGCAGCACGTACCACAGGGTCAGCCGCAGGCGCAACGAGAGTCGTTCCTCTATCCTTTTGAGATGGGTCACTTTCTCACCTCGGCTTTCAGTGAGTACCCCACTCCCCTCACCGTGTGGATGAGAGGGTAGGCGAAGCCTCGATCTATCTTCCGGCGCAGGTAGCCTATGTACACGTCTACCACGTTGGAGTCGCTGTAAAAATCGAAATTCCACACATGCTCGGCTATCTGAGTGCGTGTGAGCACCTGGTTTGGATGTCGCATCAGGAATTCGAGCAAAGAGAATTCCCTGGGAGTCAGTTCTATCGGCTTCCCGCCACGGCTGACTTTCCTGGTAGCCACGTCCATTTCCAGATCTCCGAGTCTGAGCACGGAATCCGTCTGCAGCGGGGGGCGGCGCAGAAGTGCGCGGATGCGGGCCAGAAGCTCCGGGAAGGCGAAAGGCTTGACCAGGTAATCGTCCGCCCCGGCATCCAGCCCTTTCACCCTGTCGTCGATGGCGTCCCGGGCTGTGAGCAGCAACACCAGGGTCTTGATCCCCCGCCTCCTGACTTCCCGCAGCAGGTCGAGGCCGTTCATCCTCGGCAGCATGATGTCCACGACCATCACATCGTATTCTGCCGCAAGGGCATAGTCCAGGCCTTCCTGGCCGTCCCGGGCCACGTCTATGGCATGACCAGCCTCTGTCAGGCCTTGCCTGATAAAATGGGCAACGCCGGGTTCGTCTTCTACAACCAGTATACGCATGACCTTACCTTTCCTGCCTTTCTCCTCCTTGCATCCGAAGCTCTTTCCAAAGCCCTCGTACCATCTCAATGCTCCGCTTGTTTTCGCGCGATTATAGTGTACTGCGCGAAGATGAGAAAACGATGAGAAAGGACCGCTTTTGGGGCTCTCGAAGCGGATCGAAAGCCAAAATCGCTTCAGAGGCATTTTCGACGCTTCTGAAGCGATCCGCAGCTTACCGCTGGGCTTGACATAGAGCGGTAGGGGTTCTGAGGATTCCTGGGGGCCCTACGGGGCTCCGGAGAGAGTCTAAGACGTCCTCAATCTCTAGCAAGTTTCAATTTTCCCCGGGGGCTCTGAGGAACTCCATGGGGAATCTTCGGACCTTTGGAGCAACTTGAAAGCCCGTGCCCTCTTGACCCGCTTGGCATGACAGAAAAACTTAGCAAAATCTCATCTCTGACTCAGCGTGTTCTTAGACTCATTCCATACAATGGTTTCAGAACGATGCAATCGGGCATCGTTCAGGAGAACAAAATCTTAGTTCAGGAGGTGTGTCAAGATGAAAGTAAGTAAGAAAGTCGTGGGGATTGCGGTGGCGATGTCATTACTCCTTGGAAGCATTGGCATCGGTGCGGCGCTTGCTCAGCACTCCACGCCCACTGCGACTCCCAGCAACGTTCAGTCGCAGGTTCAGCAGCAGACACGTCAGGGGGTCGACAAGCCCGAGGCAAAGGAGACTGAAAAACCGGAAGCTAAGGAAGCGAAAGAGCTCCCGGGTGAGAAGGATCAGGGAGGCAAGGAGGTTCAATCTCCTACCTATGCCGGCAGCATCACTGTTGATCAGAAAGCCACTGAGGGGATGAGCGAAGCCGACGAAGCGGCTGCTCTTCAGGGCAAGGCCACGATCACGGCAAAGGATGCAGAGGCTGCTGCTCTGGCCGCCAACCCGGGCACCACTGTGGTCAAGACAGAACTGGACAACGAGAACGGTGCTTTGGTGTACAGCGTGGAGCTGAGCAACGGCATGGACGTGAAGGTAGACGCCGGAAATGGCAAAATCCTTCACACCGAGCAGGGAGGTGCGGACCAAGGAGTCGCTGAACAAGGAGGTGTCGAGGACTAAGCGAAACTCCTACCACCTGGGCGCTGGAAGTCCTTCCGGCGCCCATCTTGCTCTACATCATCATTGGGCGGGCGAGGGTGTGTTAGACAAGGTCTGAGGGGGACGCAATGATCATGGCTCGAAAAAGAATATCGACGTTGGGGATAACCCTGTTATGGGGTATGACTCTGGCAACCGTGGCTATGGCATTGTTCCTTGTTACCAGTGTGTATCCTGCCATTGGAGCTTCGTCGGTGGACACTTTGCGTGGTCTTGTCGGTGACGGAGCTGTGGCGCAGGTGGAAACTGTTGTCTTCCAAACGGAAGATTCCATCCGCTCCTGGGAATATAGGCTTGGACTGATCAGGCCCTCATCCCCATGGAAGGTGGCTTCTGCAGATGGACAACAACCCCCGGAAAGAAATGGGCAATGGGCATCAGGTGGAAAAACCCCAACGCAATTGGATATCCCCTTGATGTACATCAGTTCTCCAACACCGTCTGCCACCGGTCCGGTCTCGTCGGCCGTCTCTACCCGGACACCGTTGTCCACGAGTACTTCTCAGCGCGTGTTCCACACGGTTCAGGTTCTTGCCCGGATTTCCACGCCAATCCCAACGACTACACCCACGCCAGCGCCAAACCTTTTGCCTCCTCCGACGCCTACAGCAAGGCCCACTGTTTCTCTGCCGTGGGTTCCGGCACAAATAAAGATGATAGGTGACTCGCTAGACAGAGGAGAAGGAAAATGGACAGCATACATGCACGACAAGGCGGCGAACATCATTGCCTACCGTGCATTCTTGCACCCTGATCCTCGTCGCCCATATGCTACTGCCGCCATTGTGGCCTTCGACCTGAAATCCGTTCGGCTACATTTCGTGCTCGGCACAAAAGAGCCTGTGTCATATGTCAAACTCCCTCGGCCGGGACGCATTCCACGCCGGGACTTTCAGTGCGGCCGCCTGGTGGCTGTCTTCAATGGGGGGTTCAAGGCCCGGCATGGACATTTCGGAGCCATGGTGGGTGGGGTTACCGTTCTGCCGCCTCGGCAAGGGCTAGGCACCGTGGCGATGTACAAAGATGGTCGGGTTCGCATCGGAATGTGGGGCACAGAGGTCAAGCCAATGCCAGATATTTCGGCATGGAGGCAGAACGGCCCGCTCGTAATTCACAACGGAAAAATCAACCCTCATACAGCCGATTACGCCCCCAAAGACTGGGGAATTACCGTAAAGGGGGCAATAGCTGTCTCGCGCTCTGCCCTAGGAATCAGTAAGGACGGACGAACTCTCTATTATGTTGCAGGGGATTACCTCACGCTGCCTGTGCTGGCAAGAACCCTCTCCGCAGTCGGAGCCTATCAAGCCATGCAGTTGGACATCAACAAGTACTGGGTGCATTTCGACTCAATCGAATGCGACAACGGGGTACCCGATCTAGCTCCGTTACTAAAGTCGATGAGAAGGGATCAGCGTTATCTGAAAAGATTCTGGAGGGATTTCTTCTACATCACCTCCGGTGGTGAAGCAAGCACGCCGAACGGAAAGGGCTTGGTCGTGGAAAAGACTGGCCAGTAGAATTGCACAACGTCCCTTGCAAGCAGTCCCATGAGGCAACGACGCCATTGTTATACCAAGCAATTCATTATCGAAAAAACGGCTAGGAGGAAAAATGTCGAAACGAGGCTTTCAGACCTTGCTGGTCTCAGCGATTATCGCTGGATCAATGCTGACGGCATGTGCACAGCACACGCCAAAACAAACCCTGCCTTCTGCTTCCGCCCCCGCGTCGGCCCCGGCGACTGGAGTCACCAAAGCGGGAAAGCCAGGAGGCGTGGGTGTCAATGGCAACGCAAACGACAATGCAAGGGCTTCGCGCAGCCCTGGGCCAACCACCCCTAACACACTGCCTACGGTTCCGGCAAACCCGGTTACAAAAGCGGAAAAACCGGGTGGTGGCGAGGGAGGTGGCGAGGGAGGTGGCGGTGAAGGAGGCAAAGGAGCAGAAGCTCCACGCGGCCCCACGTTGACCAACCCCGGTGGCCTGCCGCCAGCGCCGGCAATCAACGACCCTGCCCTTGCCCAACTGGGAGAGGAGCGTATGGTGAGAGTTACCGGGCCAAAGGGACAGTTCAGCATTCTGTTCGTGGACGGGTGGCGGCAGGGCCCTGGTAGGGGACCCAATAGCATCCTCTCCACTCAGAAAAAATGGTACGCGGAGGCCAATGTGGTTTCTGCCAACGGTCATACTCCAGAACAGGCTGCCCGGGCCTTGGAAGCGTCCAGGGCCAACAGTGCCTCCGGCTACCACAGGCTGGCATTGCAGAAAGGCAGCGTCCATGGATTGCCTGCCGCAAGCCTGATCTACGAGTATGGAGCCGGAACCAATCCGGTCACCGGCAAGCCGTTGCGATTCATCGCCAGCGAAGTTTTCATCGGCGGCGGGCTTGCAGGCAAGTTGGGCCATGTCACTTTCGTTGCCCCATATGCTTTCTACGGGGATTTGACCGAAGTCTTCGACAAAATCTTGGTGGGGTTCACCTGGCAGAAGCGATAGGGAGAAGCAGCATGACGGCAAAACGCATTCACCGAATATTCGACACCGAAGGGGCTTTGCTTTCCGTGTTGCGGGTATTCAAGATTTACAAGGAAAGCGACGTGGAAACCGTGGCGTTGCAGGGGCTGGTACTGGACGTGAAGCCGGGCGAATTCGTTGCCATCCAAGGACGCTCCGGTGCAGGTAAGACGACACTCTTGAACCTGATAGGAGGTCTGGATACTCCCAGCGCCGGCCGGGTCATTTTGAAAGGCCGGGACATTGCCCACATGAACGAAGCTGAACGCGCCGCTTACCGACGCCAACATATCGGCGTGGTCTTCCAGACGGACAACCTGATCCCTTTTTTAACTGCGTTGGAGAATGTCATGCTTCCTATGACCTGGAACGGCGTTTCCATGGGCAAAGCACGCCAGCGCGCCGTCGCTCTGCTCACTGCTTTGGGGTTGGGGGAACGCCTGCACCACAAGGTCAATCAACTGTCCGGCGGCGAAGCACAGCGTGTGGGGATCGCCATCGCCCTGGCCAATGAACCGGACCTGCTTCTGGCAGACGAACTGACAGGAGAACTGGACACCGAAACCACCCGTCAGGTCATGGATCTACTCAAGAAGGTACACGAAGAGCGTCAGATTTCCTTGCTGGTCGTCACCCACAACCGACGGGTGGCAGCACGCGCCCGAAGGATCTTGTCCATCGACGATGGAGTAATCGTTGCGGAGGAGGATCATGGCTGAGATCATCTTGCAAACCAGAGGTCTGAAGAAAATCTTTCCCATGAACGGGGTTGCCGTCCAGGCACTACGGGGCATTGACATGCAGGTTGGGCGGGGTGAGTTCGTATCCGTAGTAGGCCCCAGCGGTTGTGGCAAGAGCACTCTTCTCAGCATTGTAGGAGGACTGATGCAGCCCACAGAAGGGACGGTGCTTGTCGAAGGGCAAGACCTTCCGCATCTAAGCGAAAGGGAGCGGGCTTTGCTGCGTCGGGAGCACATCGGATTCGTATTCCAATCTTACGATCTGTTAGTGGACCTGACCGCGGCAGAAAACGTCGAGTTCTCCATGGTGCTTGCAGGGGTTCCCAGGGCCGAACGCAGACAAAGGGCGATGGAACTCCTGGAAAGAGTAGGATTGGCCGATAAGGCGGATTTCCTGCCCGATGAACTTTCAGGCGGGCAAAAGCAACGGGTTGCCATTGCCCGATCTCTGGCCAATCGCCCCAATCTGATACTGGCCGATGAACCCACAGGCAACCTGGACAGCGCCACTGCAGCGGAGATCATGGAACTGTTGGTCGACCTGAACCGCTCTGACGACGTCACGCTGGTCATGGTCACCCATTCTCCAGAGGACGCCGCTCGCGCTCATCGCATTATCCATATGCGCGATGGACAAATCGAGGAAACGCGAGGAGGTAGCAACAGATGAACCCTTACCTGGACTACGCGGTGAAACTTCTGGTACGGAATCCGCGTCGTACATTGACTTACTTGTTCGGCCTGATTTTGGCCGTTGGCCTTTTTTCCAGCATCCTTTTCTTTGTCGATGCCTCTGCCAACCGCATGACCCAGGCTGCTATCAAGCCGGTGCCTGTGGACATGCAAGTGCGCTCTACTCTGGCAAATCCGGATATGACACCCGTTGTCAACGCGCTTCAGAAAGAGCCTTTCGTCACCCATGTGGAGCCGGTGATCATCGCTGACTTTACGAGCCTGACGCTCCCCGACGGCTCCCGTCCCACACCCGCTGGGAAGGTGTTTGTCTTGAAGCCTTCCTACTACCAGGCTTTCAAGGCTTTGCGGCTGCTTCGAGGGCAAGCCGACGCTTCGGGCGTGCTCATCAGCCAGGCGGCTGCAAACGCCCTGGGATTGAACATCGGCGATACGGTGGCCGTCAGCTTTGACCAGATGCCGCGTCCTTATCAGGCAAGAATCACCGGCATCGTGGATCCGACTGGAGCGTACTTTCTCTTTGCAGCCACCGATCCAGCGCACGAGGGTGAGTACAATCCAAAGCCTTACGACATTTTCGTGACGCCAGAGCGTTGGCGCACCGACTTGGCCGGGCCCTTGACCCATCCCTCCACGCCCGACACCCTGAGTACCAGACCGATAGCGGCGCAAAAACCTCAGTACGAACTGCATGTGCAGACGGACCATTCCCTGCTGCCCGCAGATCCCACGAAGGCCCTTGTGTTCGTGGATACACTGCGCCGCCGTATGGAAAAGCAGTTCCCGGGCGAACTCAAGATCACCAACAACCTGGCAAGCGCTCTGAAAAAGGCAAAATCGGATGCGCTCTGGGCCAAGTTGCTCTTCCTTTTCTTGGGGATGCCGGGCGTAGCCCTGGCGGCGTATCTTTCCAAATACGCCACGGACATGTTGGTCGGCCCGCAACGTCGGGAAATCGGTTTGCTGCGTGCTCGTGGCGCCACTCCACGCCAAATCATGCTCACCATGGGCATCGCCAGCGCCATCATTGCCCTGATAGGCACTGCATTGGGCCTGGTGGCCGGGTTAGCTACAACCATAGGGCTCTTCGGCACCGCTGCCGTTACTCCGGCATCCTGGCCTCTTTATTCTCACTCGGCGATATACTCCTTCGTGGCCGGGCTGATTCTGACCGGGGCCGCCACATATCTACCCATCCGGACGACGCTACATCAGGAGATAACCCGGGAGCGCCGCCAGTCCGAACACGACGCGAAGGCGCCTTTTTGGGCAAGGGCATACCTGGACGGCATCAGCCTTGCTATCGCCGTAGTGATTTTCTGGGTCACCCGGCAAGGTGGGGGATTCAAGCCGGTGGAAGGCGCAGAAGGCGCCACCATGTCCCTGGGCTTCTTCGTCTTCCTGGCGCCGTTTTTCTTGTGGATCGGCCTGACGCTGCTGCTGAGCCGCGTGCTGGCTGGCGGCATCAACATCGGCGCTGGCGGCATCCGGCGAATATTGCAGGCTCTGTTCGGTGACCTGGGCGAGATAGCGGGGAAGAGCATCTCCCGCCGCGCTCCAAAAATCGCATCGGCAGTGGTTGTCACTTCGCTGGCGCTTTCTTTCGGCGTCAGCTTGGGCATTTTCATTCATACCTACCAGGTTCAGAAAGCAATAGACGCCCGCTACGAGCTGGGGTCCGACATCAAGCTAACACCCGCTAGCTCCTCTCAGCAAACTTCCGCTTTCGCCGCTGAACTTGCGAAAGTAAGAGGTATCAGCACCGTCACACCAATCCAGCGGACGAGAGCTTACGTGGGTTCGAGCTTGCAAACTGTGTTTGGCATTGACCCCAAGACATATGCTGCCGCTGTACAACCTTCCGACAGGTTCTTTGTGGACGTAACGGCAGCGCAGGCACTCCAGAACCTAAGCCGCACGCCGAATGGTGTGCTGGTAAGCCAGGAACTGGCAACCGCTTACAACATCCGCTCTGGAGATCCGGTGATCATCCGATTGCCGGATACACACAGCAACGGTCACTACATTGAGACGAAACTGAAGGCGGCGGGTGTGATTCGCTTCTTCCCCACCACCCAGCAAGATAGTTTCCTGGTGATGAACCAGGCATTGATGCAAAAAATCACGCACAACGACAAGATAAACTACTTCCTGATCAAAACCAGCGGTTCCCCGGGCAAGGTTGCCGGTAGGTTGCAACAAACTCTGGGGAAACAGGTTCCGCTAAAAACCCAGGACATAGATACGGCCATCCTGGCCCTGGGCAGTTCCATGACCAGCTTGAACTTGCGAGGATTGGGCACCATTGAGATGATCTATACCATCATAATCATCTCGCTGGGGCTGGGTATTTTCCTCCTGGCCATGGTCTACGAGCGCGCCAGGGAATTCGGTGCAATGCGGGCCGTAGGAGCGTCCGCCTTCCAGGTAGGGCGGATCCTGTGGTCAGACTCTTTGACCGTTGGGTTGCTCAGCGTTGTCATTGGTCTTGCCATTGGCCTTCCGTTGGGAAGGGTTTTCGTTTCACTGCTCAAGGTGCTTTACACCGTTCCACCGACCGGGATGGCTATACCGTGGAGCACGTTGCTCATCCTGGTCATGCTGGCATTGGCAGGGATGGTCATAGCTACCCTTGTCGCCATCCGTCGGTTGGTGAGCATGGAGGTAGCGAAAGTGTTGCGGGAACTCTGATAACCAGGCGTTCGGATACGACGCTGTACATCGTCATCCCGACGGACGCCTGTTATCGCATAACCCACCTCTGGGAGCGCGCCAGGTTCGGCACGTTCCAGAGGTGGCAATGCACGATCACAACCTTTGAGGAGAAAATCATG
This sequence comes from Anaerolineae bacterium, assembly GCA_015486235.1. Classification (GTDB taxonomy): domain Bacteria; phylum Chloroflexota; class Anaerolineae; order S016-19; family S016-19; genus S016-19. The sequence goes on along the minus strand of WFSD01000039.1, from coordinate 1,864 downwards.
TCAAAGAAACGAAGTGTCGTCACGATTTTATCTGTTGCTGTCCTGGCTGTGTTTTCGGCACTGCTGTTTAAGTTCACGCCCGCCTCGTCGCTAGGAGTAATAGCTAAGGGTATTGCCCAACCGACGCCTGTTTCGACGCCCGCTGCACCCCATCCGCGTTCCGTGACTGATGCTGCAAAAGGCCTGCAGGCGCAGGTGGAATCGGTGTACCAGAAAGCGGGGGATTCGGTTGTCAACATCACGACCCAAACCACGGCGTATGATTTTTTCATGAATGCTGTACCTCAGAAAGGGACAGGCTCCGGCTTCGTGTACGATGACAAAGGGCATATCGTGACCAACTTTCACGTGGTGGAGAACGCCGACAAAATCGTCGTAACTTTGGCCGATGGCAGGGCAATGGATGCAAAGGTAGTGGGCAAAGACCCATCGAACGACCTTGCCGTGCTTCAGATAAGGCCCCAAGGAGAAACGTTACGCCCTATCCCTCTGGGAGACTCTGATGTCCTGCATGTTGGGCAATTCGTTGTAGCCATTGGTAATCCTTTTGGGCTGAATCGCACGCTTACCTTTGGAGTCATCAGCAGTCTGGGGCGGGTAATCAAGAGTCCCGACGGTCGTTTCATCGGCCAGGCTATCCAGACCGACGCTGCCATCAATCCGGGAAACTCCGGCGGCCCTTTGCTCGACCTGCAAGGCCGCGTTGTCGGCATTAATTCACAGATCATCAGCCCCAGCCGGGCCAACGCGGGCATTGGCTTCGCGATTCCCATCAATACGGTGAAACGGGTAGTGCCGGAGTTGATCGAGACCGGTCACTATCGCCATCCCTGGATCGGTGCAGAACTAATGGAGCTGACGGCTCAGCGGGCTAAGGTGCTGTCTGAAGCGGGAGTGAAAGTACCGCAGCACGGATTGCTCATCCTGAAAGTCTTGCCCGGCTCACCTGCTGCAAAAGCAGGGTTGCGAGGAGGTCAGAGAATCAAGCGTATCGGCGACATCCTTCTGCCGGTGGACGGCGATGTGCTCGTAGCCATCAACGGGCATAAGATCAACTCTTTCCAGGATTTAGTCGTCTATTTGGAAACGCGCACGCGAGTTGGTGAGACCGTACACGTGAGAGTATTACGAAGTGGGAAAGTGGTTACGTTACCGGTGACATTACAAGACAGGCCGATGCAAAGGAACTGAGGGAGCCACGAAAGACCCTCATGCGTCAGATGTTACCCGAATCCGTCGTCTGCTTTACCTCTATCAGACCGGTGGGAATGCTCCCACCGGCTTGCATTTCTTCCAACTCTGGACGCTGCTTCTCTACTGAGGGCCGAACCAGAAGAGAGGTTGGACAGAGGTTCGTAGTTTATCAGCCGGACACGGTGGTGCCGGGTCCCAGCAATCCGCAGAGTCTGAACCGGTATTCGCACGTCAACGACAACCGCTGCGGTACACGGACCAGAGCGGGCATTGGACGTTCGAGGAAGAGCCGTACACGCCGATGCAATTCTATTCTGCTGTGTGCCACACCCTGATGTGCTGTTCTGAGGACTGCATCGGCAGTTCGAACGCCGTTTGTTTCATCAAGCGCTTCTTGGGAGAACCAACTTCTTTCAAACCGCAGCTCTGGGTACCTCAGCCTGCATGAGGCCAAGATAAGGTGCTGAAGACTTTCATTTCCCCATACGTCAACATGATGCTGTGATGTCCGTCGCTCCCGTCCGAGGAAAAGCTGACAGAAACGCCCTCTGTCGGCTTTTTTCGCGCAAAAATCGGGCACAAAAGCGCCGTTTTGGCCCGGTTCTGACGCCGAAAACGTATCGCTGGTTGGAATTCTGCCCATGACATCCAAACCGCGATGTTGGACAGC
>WFSD01000038.1 GCA_015486235.1 Anaerolineae bacterium | reverse complement strand
GCGTGCAGTTGTCAAAGCCCAACCAGGGCCGGGCTTCGAAATGGTCCTGGTGGATATCCCCAAGATCGGCCCCAGGGACATTTTGGTAAAGGTTCGCGCTGCCTCGATCTGCGGAACCGACCTGCACATCTACCGGTGGGATCAATGGGCCCAGTCTCGAATAAAACCGCCTCTGATCATCGGTCACGAGTTCTGCGGCGAGATAGTCGAGCGGGGTTCCCAGGTGACCCACGTGCAAGTTGGGGATTTCATCTCTGCCGAGAGCCATGTGGTATGTGGGGTGTGTGACTATTGCCGCACCGGCAGAGGGCATCTCTGCCCTTATACCAAGATAATCGGCGTGGACAGGGACGGCGCTTTCGCTGAGTATGTTGCGATCCCCGCGGAAAATGCGTGGGTCGAGCCGAAAGAGATGCCACCAGAAATAGCATCCCTCCAGGAGAATTTTGGCAACGCTGTTCACACAGCCATGGCAGTAGATGTCAGGTCGAAGAAAGTGTTGGTGACCGGATGTGGGCCGGTGGGGATCATGGCGATCGCCGTAGTAAAAGCCACTGGGGCACGAATAGTCTACGGCACCGACGTCAGCGATTACCGTCTGGACCTGGCGAAAAAAATGGGGGCCGACGTGGTACTCAACCCGAAGCGAGACGACGTAGACACCAGAATCCTGGCGGACACAGGCGGCGAGGGCGTGGACGTACTTCTGGAAATGTCTGGCGCTCCCGCAGCGATTCAGCAAGGGTTCCGGCTGCTCCGCCCCGGCGGGGAGGTAGCCATGCTAGGCCTGCCGCCTGGCCCGATGGAGTTCAATTTCAATGAAAACGTGATCTTCAAAGGGGCTACTATCCACGGCATAGTCGGCAGGCGTCTCTGGGAGACGTGGTACCAGATGCGCGGCCTGATGCGCTCCGGCGCAGTGAATCTGAAGCCCCTGATCACACACCGGTTCAGTCTCGACGAATACGAGAAAGCATTCGAGCTGATGGCATCTGGCAAGAGCGGGAAGATCGTTTTCTTCCCCAACGGGCGTTGATCTCAGAAATGGCGGCAGGGGCGATTGTTTGGCCTCGCCTCTTTGAGGGTGAACGAGGGCCAACAGCGCACCCTGCCGATGTTCATCTTCCCCGGAATTCCATCAAGTCGGCCAGGACGCCGGCGGCAGTAGCATCTGTGCCGGCGCCCCTTCCCTGGATCACCAATGGCATTTTATCGTAGTGGGAAGTGTAATACGCGACCAGGTTGTCACTTCCACGCAGCAAGCCCAGCGGCGAACTTCGAGGTACTGACTCCAACCCCACACGGATTTCTCCCTCGGTCACCGATGCGACATACCTGAGCGCTTTCTCGTCGAGGAATGCTTCTTTCACCATCCTCGAAAATTTCCCGTCCAGAGCAGAGATCGCTTCCAGGAATCGAGTGATGGATATGCCATCTATCCCGGTGGGATAGAGAGGATCCAGCGCGATATCCTCCAGGTTCAAGTCATACCCCATGTCGCGGGCGAGGATAAGGGCTTTCCTGGCAACATCCACTCCCCCAAGATCATCCCTTGGATCCGGTTCCGTGTAGCCGAGTTTGTACGCCATCCTCACCGCCTCGGAGAAAGGCACATCGTCCTGGAGGCAGCTCATCAAGTACCCCAGCGTGCCGCTCAGAGCCCCCTCGATCCGGCAAACTCTGTCGCCGCTGCGCAGCAGCCGTTGGAGGGTGGCGATCACTGGCAGCCCTGAACCAACTGTGGCCTCGTACCGGAGGAACTGCCCACTTTTCAGCTCTCTGTACACCTCCATGTCGCCTGTGAGGGGCTTCTTGTTCGCCAATACGACGCCGTACCCCCTCCTGATCGCAAGCAGCAGCGCCGGGATTGTCTCCTCGGACGCGGTGACATCCACCACTACTGTCTCCTTCGTGCCTGCCACATCCACGATCGCAGAAGCGTCATTTTGGCAGTACCCCGCCGGATGGTCTTTCAGCCCTTTGCCACTTATTTTCCACTCGAGGGCATCCAGCAGGACATCATCCGGGATGCCGTCCGTGCTCACGATTGCCCCTTCGCTGTCGCACACCGCCACATATCGCAGGCGCACCCCATATTTCTCCCGATGCCACCGACGCAGGTTCAGCACCTGTCTTACCAGGGAGCGGCCGACCCCTCCCAATCCAAGTTGGATGAGCGATATCGTTTGCATGTTGGTCTCCTCGTCAGGACTGCCCTGAAAGTTCGCTGGTAGGCACACGGACAGGCGGTCGTCCCTGCTTCCGCGCTGGTCTTCACACCTCGATGACAGTCCCCGCTCCGCCTGGGACGTATTTCTCTGGGTACAGGTCTCGGATCTCTCTCTTGAATCTGGTGCAGTGCGTGGGACAGACGAGCTGCAGGTCCTTCAGCAGAGCGAAATCACGGAACCCATGGAGCCCACCCACAAGGGCAAACGGCTTCCCGAAAAGCGATGCCGCCTTCAGGATATCCCCGACTCCCGGGTGAGAACACCCGACAATGACCACGAG
>WFSD01000037.1 GCA_015486235.1 Anaerolineae bacterium | reverse complement strand
CCAGTCATCCAGCCCAGGAACCGGCATCCAGTGCTCATCCTTCGTCACGTCATCCACCAGGGCCGGTTGCCGTTGCGCCGCCACCCAGCCAATCAGCCCGTTTCCCAAATGCAGGCCAAGCTTCTGATCCAAAGCATCCACCGACTCGGCACCGTAGCCGGAGACGGCCACAATTCGCAGGCGGTCGTCATCTGGCTCGCGCACCACAGCGATGCCACGCTTGGCCCCCATGACGGCACACATCTCGTCCAGTGCCCGCTGCGCGACCTGGCGCACGTCCAGGCTTTCGGAGATGTGCCGACTCAGGCGGTATAGAAGCTCCAGACGCTCTTTCTCCTGAGCCAGCGACGTGAATAACCGCGCGTTCTCGACGGCCACAGCAACCTGATTCGCCAGAGCCTGGACAACAGCTGCATCCACTTCAGTATACGAATCAGGCTCCCCACTGTCGATCATCAGGACACCGATCATCTCGCCGCGTGCCAATAGCGGCGCCCCGATCCACGATCGGACATGCTCAGCCCCCGGAACCCAGATCCATCGCTTGTCCTTCCGCACGTCGGGAACGACGATAGGATGGGGGTCACGGCTCATTGTTTGCAGGATGGGACTATCGCTCAGGCGCAGCGGTATCTCTGTTTTCACCAGTTCCTCGTCCTCGTAGCCAAGTGCAGCCGCCGTAAGGGGTTGACCTCCGTTGAAAAGCAAAACGGACGCAGTGTCGTAAGCCAGCACGCGCTTTGCCTGGCGCAGGACGAGGGAGAGCACTTTGTCCAACTCCAGCGTCGAGCCCACAGCACGAGATATCTCGCGCAGGGTGTCGGCGCGCTCGCGGGCAGCCTGCTCGGCCTGGTACAGCCGCGCATTCTCGATAGCGGTTGCAGCATGGCTGGCAAGGGCCTCAAGGTGCCTGGCATCGCCGGCGTCGAACTGACCCGGATTGGTGCTGACCACGCTCAAGAAGCCCACTGTCCGATCCTTCACCCGGATCGGCGCTGCAACGTAGGAGCGTCGCCATTCCTGGCCGTCCAGTCGAACCCAGCCGGGATTGGCGGCTGTATCCGGTACGACGACCGGTTTCCCACTTTGCACCATCTTCACCAGGTTGGGATACTTGGCAATAGAGATAGTGGAATGGGCAATTTGTTCATCCGCATCCAGGTGATCGTATCCCCTCCAGCGGACCAAACGCGCGTTGTCGCCCTCGATCAGCATGATGTTGAAAGCATCCCCCGCGACGACCCGCTCCACCTGCTCCAGAATGCGATCCAACACCTGATCCAGGTCGAGAGTGCTGCTGACAGCGGCAGCGGCCTCCTCCAGTGCCTCAGCCAGTTCCCGTTGCTCACGCTCGGCCTGGTACAGCCGGGCATTCTTGATGGCAACGGATGCTTGCTCGGCCAGAGCTTGGACAAAACGGAGGTCGTCCTCGTCGAACCCTGAGAGCTCCGCGGATTCCAAGTTCACCACTCCTACCACCCTGCCCTCCAAAAGGACAGGGACAGCCAGTTCGGAGCGAATCTGAGGGTTGCCAACGAGGTAATAGTCCTTCACCTGGTTCACATCAGCGATAATGGCCGGTTCCCCGGTCCTGATGACCCTTCCGTGGACGCCCACGTCCAAGCCAAGCTTTCTCCCTTTCAAATCCCCGGCCAACCCCCGGATAGCGCTTATCTCCCAAAAACCCTGTTCGAGGTCCACCAGGGCCACATCGGCCGTGGCAGCATCGGTGGCCTTCATCGCTTCCTCACACATCGTATCCAGGATGCGATCCAACTCTAAGTTGGTGTTGATCTCCTTGCCAATCTGATAAAGGGCCGACAGGCTTTCGGCATGTTGCCTCGCTTCATCAAAGAGCCTGGCGTTCTCGATGATACTAGCCAGATGGTTGGCCAGGATGGAGAGGAGATGCAAGTCGTCTTCGTCGAAAGCAGCCAGACGGTGGCTTTCCAGGTTCAGGGCGCCGATGACCCGGTCACCGGCTTTCAATGGCACGCAGACCTCGGAACGCGTATCGGGATCACAGGCGCTGTAGTGTTCGCTCTGGCGCACATCGTCCAGGAGAAGCGGTTGCCCGGTCTGAACCACCAAGCCTGGGATGCCCACGCCAATGGGCCGGCGAACCAGTTTCGGTCCTCCTGGGAAGCCGGTCGAGGCATGTATGACCAGTTCGTTCGTCTCCGGTTCCACCAGCAAGATAGCGATGTCGTCCGGGTGCATCGCCTCCTGCAGAGCGGCCAATGCGCGGTCGAGGACTTCGTCCAGATGGATAGAGGAAGCAGCGGAAGTAGCCACATCAAAGAGGACCTCCAACTCCGTCGCCCTCTGGCGCGTTTCCTCATACAGCCGGGCGTTTTCTATGGCAACGGCAGCATGATCGGCCAAAGTAGCGAGAAGCGCTACATCGCGTGAGGAGAAAGCTCCCGGCTCCCGGCGCCACAGCACAATCCCACCAAGCAATTCTTCCCCCTTGAACATCGGCACAGCCAGGATAGAACGAATGCCATCTATGGCAGCATTCTCCTTGAAACGATATTCTGGATCAGCCTCGGTGTCGACCAGTTGCGCGGGTTCGCCGGTTGCCACTGCCCTGCCGACAGCCCCCTCCCCAATCCTGACGCCGGTTTTGTTCACTGCCTTCACAAATTCCTGGCTGGCGTTGTAACTGGCGACGACGCGCAGCATGCCCTCCGCTTTGTCAAATTCGAAGATGCCCCCTTCATCCGAGTGGGAGAGAGCAACGGCGTGGGCAGCAATGGTATTCAGAACCTGCTCCAGGTCGAGCGTGGAACTGACAGCACGGCTTACCTCGGCAAGGGCTTCCATTTCCTCGGCACGCCGTCGCTCAGCCTCGAAGAGGCGAGCATTCTCGATGGCAGCGGCAGCATGGCTGGCAAATGCCCGAAGCGGCCCAAGATGGGCTTCTGTGAAGAAGCCAGGGATGCCGCTATCCACATTCAGAAAGCCAATAACCTTACCACGCACGACGATTGGCGCGGCTGCGTAGGAACGCAGCCACTCCTGCTCCGGCACGTGAACCCAGCCAGGGTAGACAGCGGTATCGGGAACGACCAACGGCTCCCCCGTCTCGATCATCTGCCGGAGGGTTTGAGTCCTGGAAATGCTAAAGACACCCGTAGAAACAAATTCCTCCGCACCGAAGCGCTCGTATCCCTGCCAGCGTAGGATGCGCGCTTCGTCGTCGCCCTCGATGAGCATAACGTTGGCAGCATCGTTGGGAACAACACGGCCTACTTGCTCCAGAATGCGGTCCAGCACCTCCCGGGTCTCCAAAGTGCCACCGAGGACAGCGGCAGCCTGTTCCAGAGCTTCGGCCAGCTCCCGCTGTCCACGCTCAGACTCGAAAAGGCGGGCATTGTCCACAGCCACGGCCACCTGGTCGGCGATGGTGGAGAGCAACAGCTGCTCCTCCTCGCCGTAGGCATAGGGGCGGTACGCTTGCACCGAGATGACCCCCACCACCCGGTCGCCGATCAGCATCGGTACCCCCAACCAGGAGGCAGGAGCCTCCATAGTTCCCCACAGCCTGGCCAGCTGTGACAAGTGCTCCTTCTCCTTCTCAAAATCTCTGATGAGAAGCGGCTTCTTGCTGGTGATGACTTGACCTGTCAAACTGCTTTTCACGGGCCGACGTTGCGGAGGCTCCCGGACGCCCTTGTCGACGCTGATGCGAAAGTCCAGCTCATTGGAATCCCTGTCGTAGAGGGCAATGAAGAAAGCATCAGTGGAGAAGACCCGCTTGATTTCCTGGTAGGCCGTCTCCACCAGTTCGTCCAGATGGAGGGTAGCGCTGGCCGCACGTGCAATGCGATTGACGACCGCCAGACGCTCAGCCCGGCTGTGAGTCTCCTCATAGAGTCGAGCGTTCTCGATAGCCACCGCTGCCTGGTTGGCAAAGAGGGAAAGAGCCTGTATTTCTTCCTCAGAGAATGGATGAGGCTCGGTGTAGCGGACAAACAGCACCCCGATGCACCGCTCTCTGGTTTTAAGGGGCAGGCCGATGAAGCTCCTGATCCCTTTCTTTCGCAAGCAAGGGAGGATCAATGATCTCTCTTCTTCCAGGCCATTCACTGCCAGGGGTGCGCCTGTCCGATAAACGCTCATCGTAGCGCCATCAGGGCGGGGTGGTGGCTCGTCCTCCAGCGGCTCCCCGTCAGCCCCTATCCCCAGCCGGGACTTCAAATGCCCCCGTTGATCGAGCAAGTTGATCACAGCCGAGTGCGCATCGGCAGCTTCGATCACCTTCCGGACCACCAAATCGAGGGTTTCTTCCAGGCCCAGAGCTTCATTGATCCGGATACTCAGATCGTAGAGACGGCTGATCCGCTCTACCAATTCCTGCGAACGCTGGTACAACCGCGCGTTTTCGATAGCGATGGCGGCCTGGTTGGCGATGGTGGAGAGAATTTCCAAGTGTCCCTCGTCATAGAGGTTTTCCTCGGTATAACTCTGAACGCCTATGACCCCTACTACCTTGCCGCCGGCGACCATCGGTACCCCTAGCCAGGACCTAGCCGGCTTGCCGAAGAGTTCGGCGACCCCAAGCTGCCTCAGCCTCTCGCTGTTCTCCTCATCGCTGACATTGGAAAACATCAGGGGCTTCCTGGTGCGGATGATATACTCTGTCAGTCCGCTCCTCCCACGCCGGGGAGGAGGCCCTACCGGCTCGCCCAGATCGTAGTAGAGGGGAAAACTTACCTCATCCTTTTCCTCGTCATAGAGGGCAATGTAGAGGTTTCTGGCATCCATCACTTGGTTCACCTGGCGATAGATCAGTTCAAGCAGAGCATCGAGCTCCAAAGTCGAACTCAAAGCCTGACCTATCTGATTAAGGGTAGCCAGCTCAGCAATACGGCGCTGCCGACCGGCGTAGAGCCTGGCATTCTCAATGGCAACGACCACCTGACTGGCGAAGAGGGTGGCCAGCCAGATGTCGTGCTGGCCAAAACGCCTGCCCTTGGTGCTCTCGACAAAATTCAGGACGCCAATGACCTGATCGCCGCGCTTTAGTGGTACACCTAAGATGGAAGCAATAGGCTCGTCCTCCCAATTCGGTGACCGCCCTTCCCAATGCTGATAATCGTCCACGACCAGCGGCTCGCCGCTTTGCAGCACTTTGCCTGCAAGCCCTTCGCCGGGGGCCAGGCGCGTACCAGTATAATCTCTCGTATACCCACGACTGACAACCAGTTTGAGATCACCCTTCGTCTCATCAAGAAGGTAGACGCTACCTGCCCCAACGCCCAGCAGATGGCACCCCTGCTCCATGATGTTCTGCAAGAGTTTGTCGATCTCCAGTCGAGCAGTTATCGCCAGGGAGATCTCTCGCAGAGCCTCCAGCTCCTCAACCCGCCGCTGCTCAGCCTTGAACAGACGGGCGTTTTCGATAGCGATGGCGGCCTGACCAGCAAAAAGGGTAACCAGCCAGATGTCGTGCTGGCCGAAATGCCTGGCACGGCCAATCTCGGCAAAATCCAAGACACCGACGACCTGCTCGCCGCTCTTGAGTGGAACGCTGAGTACAGCGGTGAGCGGCTCAGCATCCCAGTCTGGTGCCCGTCCCTCCCAATGCTGATAATCGTCCACAGTCAGTGGTTCGCCGCTCTGCAGCGCCCGTCCGGCAAGTCCTTCGCCGGGCGCCAGGCGTGCGCCGGTGTAGTCCCTCGAGTAACCATGGCTGACGGCCAGCTCAAGGCCACCCCTCTCCTCGTCAACAAGGAAGACCCCGCCTGCCTTGACTTCCAGCAGACGGCAACCTTGCTCCACAATGTTCTGCAGAAGTTTGTCGAGCCCCAGTTGGGAGTTGACTGCCAGGGAGATCTGCTGCAGTGCCTCCATTTCCTCGACCCGCCGCTGCTCAGACTTGAAGAGGCGAGCATTCCCGATGGCAATGGCGGCCTGGTTGGCGAAGAGGGTAGCTAACCAGTTGTCATGCTGGTCGAAACTCCTGGTCCGGCCCACCACGGCGAACTCCAAAACGCCGACGTTCTGCTCGCCATATTTGAGGGGCAGGCCGAGGACGGCGGTGAGTGGCTCGGCCTGCCAGTCCAGCGACCGTCCCTCCCAATGCTGATAATCGTCTACAGCCAGCGGTTTACCGCTCTGCAATACCTTGCCGGCAAGCCCTTCGCCGGGGGCCAGGTGCACGCCGGTGTAGTCCTTCCTGTAGCCGCTGCCGACAACCAGTTGCAAGTCGCCTCTTGTCTCATCGACGAGATAAATACCCGCGGCATTGACCCCTAACAAGCGGCGGCCCTGTTCTATAATGTTATGCAGGAGCTCGTCGAGCCCCAGTTGAGAGGTGATCGCCAGGGAGATCTCCTGCAGCGCCTCCATTTCTTCGACCCGCTGCTGCTCGGCCTCGAAAAGGCGGGCGTTCTCGATAGCAATGGCGGCCTGACCGGCAAAGAGGGTAGCCAGCCAGACATCGTGCTGGTCAAAATGTCTGGCCCGGGATACCTCGGTGAAGCCCATGGTGCCAATGATCCGCTCACCATACTTGAGGGGCACGCTGAGGACGGCGGTAAGCGGCTCATCCTCCCAGTCTGGCGATCGTCCATCCCAGTGGTGATAATCGTCCACCACAAGTGGCTCGCCACTCTGCAACACCCGACCGGAGACTCCTTCTCCAGGGGCCAGACGTGTGCCAGTGTAGTCCCTCGAGTACCCGCCGCTGACAACCAGCTCCAGGTCGCCACTCTCCTCGTCAACGAGATAGATATCCCCCGCCTTGACATCCAGCAGATGGCGGCCATGTTCCACGATGTTACGTAGCAGTTCGTCGAGCCCCAGTTGAGAGGTAATCGCCAGGGAAACCTCCTGCAATGCCTCCAGCTCTTGCTGTCGCCGCCGCCCGGCCTCGAATAGCCGTGCATTCTCCAGCGCGGCGGCCATCTGGTTGGCGAAAGCAGCGATCGCCGGGATATCAGCCTCGGTCATGCGAGCAGCAGAGACACCGAGGCAGCCGATGACCTTACCCCCGACCGAAAGGGGAGCGACGACGCTCCGCGGCGCCCCTACCATGCGAATAATCGTGGGCATCAGGGGGCGCACTGGCGTCGGGACGATGGGGGCCAGCGCCGCCGCGACATCGGGGATGAAGACGGCCTTACCCGCCAGGATCTGCTGGCCAATGGGTAGTCGTCCTACCGGGCAGCTATAGCCCACAGCCTTGAGGCCCGTCAACTTTTCGGCCTGGGCCAGGACCTGGGATGCAAGCGCAGTGTAGCGGATGGTAAAGTGCTCCCCTGTTTCGTCCAGTAATGCGACAGCGCCAGTGAACCCCATGGCCTGCAACTGTTCCATGACGGCGGTGAAGACTGCCTCCGGGGTGCGGGCAGCCCGCTGGATAGCAGCCGCAGCCGCATTCAGGACGCGTAGCGTCTCCTCCACCCGCTTGCGCTCAGTAATGTCGCGCAGGATGCCCTGGGTAGCCATGCCGCCACGGTAACGCACATAGGAAACAGAGACCTCCACCTCGATCTCATTGCCCCTCTTGTCCAGTGCCGTGAACTCGTAACGGGGGCTCACCTTCTCACCCCTGGCCAGTTTTCTCTCCCGCTCCTCGATCACCGGCAGACTCTGAGGCGCCACCAGGCTTCTGAAGTCGAAATCCGGGGCCCGAACCTCTTCCGGCGTTACGCCAAACAGTTCTTCGAACTTGTGATTAATGAGTTCGAATTTATTGCCGTAGAGCAGGTAGATGGCGTCGTTGGACTGTTCGATCAGAGCGCGGTACTTCTCCTCACGTTCACGCAGTGCCTCCTCTCCCTGCTTGCGCTCGGTAATGTCACGCAGAACCGTTTGAAAGCCAACGACTTTCCTCCCTCTTCTTATCGGGTTGCTTCTGTACTCTCCAAACTTTTTCCCTTTTGGGGTGTCTATCGTAATCTCGCCCTCAACCGATCCTCCTCGGGCTATTTTCGTTAACTCCTTCAGCAGCCTCGGCCAGTATTCCCTGGCAACAAACTCGAGCATGTTCTTTCCGACGATTTCGCCTTCTTTGAAGCCATATTCTGCAGCAGCCCTGTTTACAGAGAGCACATCCCCTTTCAAATTGAACGTGAGAATGACATCTCTTGCACTCTCGACGATATTCCTGTACCTCTCTTCGCTTTCCCGGAGCGCCTCCTCCACCCGCTTGCGCTCGGCAATTTCCTTGGCCAGCTTGAGATTGTTATAAGCCGCCGAAGACAATTCCTGAGATACCTGCCACAGTAGGGAAAGCATCTTCTCGAAATCTTCCAGCGGAACCTGTGGGATCTTGTCGAATGCTTTCAGCATAGCATCGACATCTGCCCCAATTTCCTTCCCATAATTCCTGATCCTCTCCCTGGTCACACCCATCGTATTGCACTGGCCTATGAACCAACTCGCAACGTGTTTTCCTCCAAGGATTATCGGGGCACAACCCTCCAGGAAGCCAATGCTTTTACACGAATGAAAAGCAGGCTTCAATGTCTTCCCTACTTGCTTGCTGAGTTCAATTCCCGACTCCCGGCAGTTGGCCCTTCCTTTCGGCGTCTGTCGGATGAGCCTGCATACCTCACAGTAATTGCTTTCTCTGGTGATAGGGTTGCCATAGGGATCCTCGATTACCGATGCCACCCCTATTGCCTGTGAGAAAGCATCCTGAATCTTCTGGAGGACTTCAATATCTATGACGTCAGTCAATTTGAAATCCCCGAGATTCTCGTCGGGCGACAGGATACGATCGAGCTTGACCTTGAGGCGTTGCTCCGACTCCCACAGCTTCCCTTCCATCCGCTTGCGTTCAGTGATGTCGTAGTAGAGCTCGACGCGACCGCCGGCGTAGAGTCCGGACCGGATCGGCTGGCTCCGGTGCTCAAGCCAACGCTCCTCGCGCCCATCGCCAGGAAGGACATGACACTCGAATTTTTCGGAGTAGGTGTTATTTTCGTACGAGGAGAGCACCCTCTCCGCGAAAGCCTCCGGGTCCTCGAAAACGTGCTTTATTCGCTCCTGAATGAGCTTCCGCTTATCGCGGCCGATAACCTCATCTTTCCGCAAGCCGAAGAACTGTTCTAGCGCCTGATTGATCCAGACGACCCGGAAATCGCTGTCAAGGATGAAAATGCCTGCTCCTGCGACATCGATAACGTCATTGATGAGCGAGCGATACCGTTCTTCCGATTCCTGTAGCGCCTCCTTCGCTTTCTTGCGCTCGGTGACATCTATGAGAGAAGCCAGGCTCTTCTTCGTACCTCGAATCATCCCTACACTAAGAAATATGTCCTTTACGTTTCCATCCCTATCGATGAATTTGAACTCATAGGTCTCCGGCGCCCCTTCTTCCTTCTCTCTCCTGGCGAAGTGATATTCCTTCATCCTCTTGAGGTCTTCAAGCGCAACGAACTCGGTCCAACTTTTCTTCCCCTCGACCTCCTCCTTGGAATAGCCAGAAAGACGCTCGAATCCTTCGTTGACCAAAGATATCGTCGTATCTTCCTCGACCACAGCCAGGGCTGTTCCGATATGTCTGAATAATGTGCGGTATCTCTCCCTTAGTTCTCCAAGTGCCTTGGTTCGTTCTTCCCTAGATGCACGCATTTGTTCGACTCGGAGGAGAATCATGCGGAACTCATCCGGGGATATCGGCTTGCGAAGGTAGTCGACCGCACCCAGGCGAATGGATTCTATTGCTTTGCCTTCGTCGCCGGGGTCGGCGGTCACCACGACGTCCAAATCGAGCTTCGCCTGTCGAATCTCCCTTAGCAGCGAGAGACTATCTACTTGGGGCATGTGGAGGTCGAGTAACAGCAGGTCGTATCCGTTTCCTTCCCGTTCGGCATTCTTCAGTCGCTCCAGGAGGTCAATCGCAGAAGCCACACATTCGACCTCGTAGCCTTCCTTTTGCAAATCTCGCCGCAGGCGCTGACAAATCTCAGATACGTCACTCACAATAAGCGCCTTCATTTGGCACCTCCTTCCCAGCCCGTGCCACCCCACATGACAAATTGACCGTGGCGCATGCCTCACGTCTTACAATTGTAAACCCATTCCGTTCGCTCTTCCAACTTTCCCGTCCCGACCTGCCAACCCATCTGCCGTCGATCCGCCCTACAACTGGAGACGGCATGGAAGACAGGTTAGTCACGGCGCTTGCACATCGACCCGCAATCGTGAAGCCACGCCGCGTTCCCTCGAGGGCAACATCCGGCCCAAATCCATTAAAAACCTCCGAGGGGACTCCCCACTTCAGTGGCCTCTAGCCCGCAGGGGGAGAGGAATCGGCACCCCTCGACTTGACAGCTTCCTTGGACCTCTCCCCCGGCCCCTCCCCTTACAGGGAAGGGGGCCAAGGGGTTAGAGGTACCCATTTCATTCTTCGAACATCACCTCTCCGGCCTTGACCACCTGGGCCACCATGTTCGTCCCGTACCGATAGGCCAGGTCACGGTAGTCGTCGGTATCGAGAATCAGGATGTCAGCCTGCTTGCCGATCTCGAGGCTCCCAATCTGGCTTCCCCGGTCAATAGCCCATGCAGCGTTGATGGTGGCTGCGGTCACGGCCTCCGCCGGAGTCATCCCCATGTAGCGGGCAGACAAAGCAATCATCATCTGCATGGACTCACACCACGAAGTGCCTGGGTTGAGGTCAGTGGCAATGGCAAGAGCACCACCTGCATCAATGATGGCCCTGGCAGGAGTGTACCCCGGCTTGCCCAGGCCAAAAGGCGTGCCTGGCAACGCCACCGCAATGGTGTCCGAGGCAGCCAGAAGCGCTATTTCCTCCGGTGGGGTAACCACCAGGTGATCTGCAGAGGTGGCGCCAAGCTCCACCGCCAGTGCCGTGCCACCAAGGGAGCGAAACTCATCAGAGTGAATCTTCAATTTCATTCCCAGCTCTTTTGCCCTGGCCAGTATCCGCCTGCTCTGCTCCAGGTCGAAAGCCCCCTCCTCGCAGAAAACGTCGCAGAACTCCGCAGCTTTCACATACGGCGCGGGCATGGGGTCGTCCGGCCTGCTTTCCTCGCCAATCTTGTAAACCAGGTCAGCTACCTCCGGGAGCATCTCCTCGACTACCAAATCCACGTATGCGTTTGGATCGCCAGCAAATTCCTCCGGAATCGCGTGAGCACCGAGGAAAGTAGGCACCAGCTCCACAGGCTGTTCCACGTTCAGGACGGCTATGGCGTCCAGCATTTTCAACTCATTTTCCATGTCGAGTCCATAGCCGCTCTTCACCTCCGCGGTGGTGGTACCATAGGCTAGCATGTAGCTGAACCTGGGCCAGCTTTCCCGCACCAGGCCGTCCACCGATGCCAATCTGGTTTTCCTGACAGTATTCATGATCCCTCCGCCGGCCCTCATTATATCCATGTAAGTCGCCCCGCGAGCGCGCATCTCGAATTCATCCCGACGATCGCCCGCCCAGACCGCGTGAGTGTGAGGATCCACGAATCCTGGCATTACCACCCTGCCCTTGGCATCGAGTACATTGTCCGGCGTTATACCCTCTTCGAAGCCTCCCCTCTTCCCCACGGCAACTATCCGTCCCTGTTTCACAGCCACTACGCCATCCTCGACTATGCCAAGATCCCGCATCGCAGGTCCACGCCGCGGCCCTGAGGGGCCTGCGAGCGTCAAGAGCTGTCCCACATTGTCGATCAACAAATCAGTATGCATCGAATCCTCCACCGATTGCCACTCAATGTAACTCTACCGAGTGCAAGCGCCAGTCAACGAACTTTTTGGGGTCATTCCGATCCTCATATCTCCCCACCACGCCCCAATCGGCCTGGTAGGCCTCGGTGCCAGTGTTCACCTCAACAGTCACGGTTACCAATACGCCACCGCCGGACACACCAGGCAGAAAATCCGATGGATGGTGCAACATCACCAGGCGGACCTTCTCACGGTCCTTTACCGGATATTTCTTGGATAGGTTCTTCCAGGCATTTCTGCCCTCCTCATCCATGTACGCTTTCCGCGCCTCTGCAAATCCCTTCTCCTGCACAGTCTCGTAAAACGCTGCCACCGCCCCTTCGGGGTAGAAAGGGTGCTTCGGAGCGCCATAACAGAAAACGATGGAGGCATCGCCGGAACGGAAGGTCTCTCCGGCCTTTCCACGCCGATAAACCACTTTTTTGCACAGGAGATCCCTCTCGTTCAGCCGGGTGCGAACCGCAACCTCTTTGACTACCGAGTCACAGGCCAGAGGAACATCGGTCAGCTTCGTATCGGAACTGGGAGCTAGCTTAGCAGGTAAAACCGTGATCCCGCCACTGCCAATCCAATGTCCCAAAACCGCATAACGTTTCCCATCCCAGCGAAAAATAGAGAGGAAGGTTGGATACGGAACGCCACCAAACCCAAAGAGCACAATCTCAGGAAGGCCATCGCCCACCTTGCACAGAAATGGGACGACCCTCGTCTCCCCGAGATAGCCCTGACCTTTGCCATTAGCCATATCAGGCAAAAGCATACCCGGGAGCAGATCACCGGACTTCGTGGGTTCGCCTGATGCAGGAAAATTCACAGGATCGTAAATCACTCCCCCCAGCGGGCTTTCATCCAGATCTTTCTTGCCTCCGCTCCGATAGTTGTAGCGGAATATGAGCAGGTGCTCCTCTGTGGCATCGCCGTCGGCATTGAGACGGAACCACTGGGTCAGTTTCCACCCTTCAGGAAAAAGCTGTCCCGCTATGGTTTTAGCCGTGGTTTCTTCTTCCCGCGTTTCACTTTTTACCGGCAACGGCCCACGAATCAGCACAATAGCAACTAGCGCGGCAACCACGAGACTAACGAAATATATGGGGTGCACGATCAAAGGCCGAAGCAACACCTCCCAAACGATGGGGATGAGTATTATCGCCCCTATCACTGTGAGAGCGAGCATTGTCCTGCTATGCAAAATGGTGTTCAAGATCGAAGTAGACATTTCTTTTCCTGACGGACCTGTGACGGTCAT
>WFSD01000036.1 GCA_015486235.1 Anaerolineae bacterium | reverse complement strand
GTCGTCCCCAGCAGGCTTCACCCGGGGAAGTTCTACGCCCTCCCCCAGTCGCCGCAGCAGTTGAAGCAGCTCCTGATGGTGGCCGGGTACGAGAAATATTTCCAAATCGCCCGCTGCTTCCGGGACGAGGACCTGCGCGCCGACCGACAGCCGGAATTCACCCAGCTCGACCTGGAGATGTCGTTCGTGGAGTCGAATGATATCCTCGAGCTGATCGAGGAAATGCTGATAGAACAGGTGGAGACCCTGACAGAGAAGAAAGTCTGGAAGAAGCCTTTCCCGCGGCTGAAATACCAGGACGCGATGGCCAGGTATGGCAGCGATAAGCCGGATCTACGGTTTGGCATGGAACTGGTGGATTTCTCCGACCTGCTGCAGGAGAGCAGCTTCCGGGTCTTCAGCAGCGTCCTAGCCGCGGGCGGCCAGGTCAAGGGGATACGGGTTCCGGGGGCTGCCGGGTACAGCCGGAAGCGACTTGACGAACTGAGCGCTTTCGTCACCCAGTACGGGGCGAGAGGGCTCGTATGGGCAGCGCGCCAGCCGGGACGGACCGATGATGGTTTCCCGAAAGTTCGATCTTCAGCTTCACGACACATCGCTCCAGCAGAATTCGATGCCATGTTCCGGCGGGCGGACGTGGAGGAAGGCGATTTGTTGCTGGTGTTGGCAGACAAACCGGACGTGGTGGCGATGGCCCTGGGCAACCTGCGGCTCAAGCTGGGCCGTGAGATGGGGCTGATGGATGACGATATCCTGGCGCTGGCTTGGGTCGTGGATTTTCCCCTGTTCGAGTGGAGCAAGGAGGAAAACCGCTGGAAAGCGATGCATCATCCTTTCACGTCGGCGGTGGACGATGACTGGGACCTGCTGGAGACGAATCCCGGAGCGGCGCGTGCGAAGGCATACGACGTGGTCTGCAATGGATGGGAGGTCGGCGGTGGCAGCATCAGGATTCACACGCCCGAGCACCAGTCGGCCATGTTCCGGGTACTGGGGATTTCCGACGAGGAAGCACAGGCCCGGTTCGGACACATGCTAGAAGCATTCACTTATGGGGCACCACCCCACGGCGGAATCGCACTGGGGATAGACCGTTGGGTGTCCATCCTCCTGTCGGAGAAAAGCATCCGGGAGGTGATCCCGTTCCCCAAGACGGCTCAGGGGGTGGATCTGATGGCACAGGCTCCCTCGCCGATATCGGAGGAGCAATTGCGGGAACTGCATTTGAAGGTAGTTGAGTGAGGGAGGCCAGAAGCAGGTTACTGGCTTTGCCCTTTTCGCATTACTTCAATCGGGCATAGCGTTCCGGGGACTAAAGTGATGTTCTCTCTGGGATCGAGTAAGTAGGAGCGTGGGGCAGGCCACTGGCCTGCCCCACGGTTTAATGCGTTCCTGTCCACCCCTTCGCCCCCACATTTCTGCTCATATCCAGGTAAAGTCCATTCACCCTTTCACCAGCGCCACCACGTCTATCTCCACCAGGCCTCCGACAGGCAGTGCTGCCACCTGCACCGTCGAGCGGGCAGGCGGTTCGTCCCCAAAGAACTCCCCGTAGACCGCGTTGACCTTTGGGAAATCGGCGATGTCCGCCAGGTAGATGGTGGTCTTGACCGCCATGTCGAGCTCGCTTCCTGCTGACTCCAGCACCGCTTGCAGATTCTCCAGTGCCTGGCGGGCCTGGGCTTCCACGCCTTCCCGCAGCTTCCCGGTCGTGGGGTCTATGCCCAGTTGCCCGGCGGTAAAGACGAAATCCCCGGCCCGGATCGCCTGGCTGTAAGGGCCGATGGCCGCAGGCGCTTTATCGGTACGTACCATTTTTCGCTCCATGGTGACCTCCGTATCCTTACTTCGCCACGATGTTCACCAGCTTGCCGCCCGCGAAGATGACCTTCCGGATGGTCTTTCCATCCAGCCACTTCTGCACCCTGAGGCTCTCCAGGGCCAGCTTCCTCGCCGTTTCCTCGTCGATGTCGGCCTCCACCTCGATCCTGTCCCGGACTTTGCCGTTGACCTGGACCACCAGGGTGATGGTCTCCTCCCTGGTCAGCTCTTCATCCCATGTCGGCCAGCGCTGCTGGTGGATGCTGTACTCTCCGCCGATGGCCGCCCACAATTCCTCGGCGATGTGAGGGGTCAGCGGGGCCAACAGCAGGAGCAGGTTCCGGATCGCCTCGTCCCACTCCGGCGTGCCGCAGACGGCCGTCTCCCTGGCTTTCGTCAGGTAGTTCGTGAAGCTCATCAGCGCGGCCAGCATGGTGTTGAACTTGAATGCCTCGATGTCCCCGGTCGCCCGCTTGATAGTCTTGTGGGTCATACGGCGGAGCTCCATAAGGTCTTTCTTCGCAGGAATGCCGGCGCTCTCCGGTTTCGGCCCTTTTACCAAAGCCCACACACGATGCAGAAAACGGTAGACACCTTCGATCCCCTCCGGGTTCCATGGCCCGCCGCGGTCCCACGGGCCGATGAACATCAGGTACGCCCGGACGGTGTCGGCCCCGTATTTCTGCACCAACGGGTCGGGGGCGATGACATTTCCGCGGCTCTTGCTCATCCGGTTGCCGTCCGGCCCCAGGATGATCCCCTGGTTGAAGAGCTTCACCATAGGCTCGTCGAAATCCACCAGCCCCAGGTCTCGCATCACCTTGGTGAAGAACCGTGTGTAGAGCAAGTGCATGGTGGCGTGCTCCACGCCACCGGTGTACTGATCCACCGGCAGCCAGTACTCCCCTTTCTCCGGATCGAATGGTGCTTCGTCATTGTATGGACTGATGTACGCGTACTGATACCAGGAGGAATCCACGAAAGTGTCCATGGTGTCCGTCTCCCGGATTGCCGGACCGCCGCACTTTGGGCAGGTGGTGTGCAGGAACTTCTCGTGGTATTTCAGCGGGGATTCGCCAGTGGGCTTGAACTCGGCGTCGTCCGGAAGCTTGACCGGGAGCTGATCCTCAGGCACCGGCACAATGCCGCATTTCTCACAGTAAACCACGGGGATAGGCGTGCCCCAGTACCGCTGTCGGCTGATGAGCCAATCCCGCAGACGATATTGTACCGTCCGCCGTCCGATGCCTTTCTCTTCCATATAATCTGCGATCTTCTCCCAGCCTTCTTTATTGCTCAGACCGTTGAACGGCCCGGAATTCACCATCGTCCCCTCGCCTGTATACGCCTGACTCAACGCTTCACCATCCCAGTCGGGTGGGGCGATGACGACTCTGACAGGCAGATTGTAGCGCCGGGCGAAGTCGAAATCCCGCTCGTCGTGGGCCGGCACCGCCATAATTGCTCCGGTGCCGTAGGTCATCATCACGTAATCGGCGACAAAAATCGGGACTTCCTCGCCGTTCATCGGATTTACGGCATATGCGCCAGTAAAGACGCCGTCACGCACTTTTTCTGTGCTCAGCCGCTCGATTTCACTCTGGCGGGCAGCTTTGTACTTGTAAGCCTCCACTTCCTCTAGATGCTCTGGTGTGGTGAGCTCGTCTACCAGCGGGTGCTCCGGAGCCAATACAGCAAAGGTTATGCCATAGACAGTATCCAGCCTGGTGGTAAACACTTCGAAAGACTTGTCCGGGTGGTCTTTCACTTCCATCCGAAACTGGAGGCCTACGCTCTTGCCAATCCAGTTGGTCTGGAGCACTTTGACCCGCTCCGGCCAGTCCAGCTTGGAGAAATCCAGCAACTCCTCCGCGTAGTCGGTGATCTTGAAGAACCATTGATCCATCTCTTTCTTGATCACAGGGGTGCCGCATCTTTCGCAGACGCGCTCTGGCCCAATAACCTGCTCCCGCGCCAGGGTGGTGTTGCAGGTGGGACAGAAATCCACAGGGGCCTTTTTCTTGTACGCCAGGCCCCTTTCGTACAACTTCAGGAAGAACCACTGGTTCCATTTGTAGTAGTCCGGCTCACAGGTCACCACCTCCCTGTCCCAGTCGAACATGGCACCCATGGAACGGAGCTGTTTCCGCATCCTCTCGATGTTCTTATAAGTCCATTCTTTCGGATGAATGCCGTGCTGGATGGCGGCATTCTCCGCCGGGAGCCCGAAAGCATCGAATCCTATGGGGAAGAGGACGTTGTAGCCCTGCATTCTCTTGTACCTGGCCGCAGCATCCGACGGCGTCATGGCGTACCAGTGGCCAATGTGAAGGTCGCCGCTGGGATATGGGAACATGGTGAGGAAGTAAAACTTCGGCTTACCTGGGTCCTCCTTGACTTTGTAGATTCCCGTTTCTTCCCAGATCTTTTGCCACTTTGGTTCGATTCCCTGCGGCTTGTACTCTTCGCTCATATCCCCTCCTGAAGGCAAATCGGCGAATCTAAAAAGTGGACTCGCGTCGAGATGGCATTGTTTTTCGGCGTAGTGTATCACAGGAAAGGGCATCGAGCAAGAAAAAAGGTGTTTTTGGCCCTTTGACATCGTCCACCAGAGATGCTATCATTGCGACTGAGGTCAAGAACAATGGATCTGGATCACTTGGCTGAACTCACAACATCGGGAAAATCGTTCCCTCGCACTTGCTCCTGTATCGCGCGAGCATAGCATAGTACGCTATGCTCGCTGTTCCGCGCTCTCTTTTCTTGCCCTAGTTCTGAACTCGACCCAGACCATTGACCGCAGCCTGGCTTTGCGCGGTCCCGCTCCATCACCTTACAAGATACAGGAGATGTGTACCATGTCCGTTTCGACAGATCCGAAAACAAGGGCGTTCGTCGCCCAGGAGATACTTTCATATGTAGGCCACACGCGGATGCTGGTTCCCCAAAAAGTGTGGCCAAAGAATTCGCCGGTGCGCGTGCTGGCGAAAGCAGAATGGACCAATCCGTCCGGCTCCGTCAAAGCCCGCCCAGCGCTGGAGATGATCCTGCGTGCCGAGAGAAATGGGGATTTACATCCTGGCAAGGTCATCATCGATGCCACCAGCGGGAACACCGGCCTAGCGTATGCTGCCATCGGCGCCATCCGGGGCTACGAGGTCAATCTGGTGATGCCTGCCAGCGCCAGCAATGAACGAAAATCGCAGGCACGCGTCTATGGGGCCTCCGTCATCGAGTCGCCGCCGGACGAGGGGATCGATGGGGCTATTCGGTTGGTACACCACATGGTGGCATCCAGTCCGCAGCGCTATTTCCACCCCGACCAGTACAGCAATCCGGCGAACTGGCTCGCACATTACCACACAACAGGCCCAGAGATCTGGGAACAAACAAGTGGGGCTGTAACCCACTTCGTGGCCGGCGTGGGCACTGGCGGGACGCTGGTGGGTACCGGACGCAGGTTGCGTGAGCTGAATCCCCACGTCAGAATAATAGCCGTTCAGCCAGCAACGCACCATGACAGAATCCCAGGTCTGAAGCATATCCCGACTTCCATTGTGCCGCCGATCTACGACCCGGAATTCCCCGACGAGGTGATTCCGGTGACGGAGGAAGAGTCATTCAGGATGGCTTTGCTCCTGGCCCGCGAAGAAGGGTGGTTCGTGGGACCATCAGGAGGCGCAGCCGTGAGCGCAGCAATCCAGGTCGCTCGGCGGCTGGATGCCGGCGTGGTAGTGACGATTTTGCCAGACGACGGGAGCAAGTACCTGAGCATGGTGGGATGGTAGAACCTCGATGCAAATTCCGGGGGACTGGTGGGTCCCCGGGATTTGCTTTGGTCTCCTGCTGGATGTTATAATGCGAACTACACGAAGTGCAAGGGGTGCCCTGATGCGCAAGAGGGAACAGGGCCCAGATCCTTGCGGATTTACAAATTGATCGGTGGCGCTCAAGAATGGCGGAATGGGCTTGCCTTGCCGGGAAGCGAAGAAAGCCTTCTTGCCCTCATCCATCATCCCGGGCGACACGGGCGAAGAGCCGCTCCGCCCCAACAGTTTTGAGCGCTACCAATTGATCTGACAAAAAGCCGGTTTGGGGGAACCCGCGGCGCCATTGGCGGGCCGGTTCCCGGACCGGCATCATGTAGCATAGGCCCGTATAAGAATGTACTATGGAGGTATGATCATGCCCAACAATCAACAAATCCCGCTGTTCCCCGGTGGCAAGCCAGCGGAAACTACAGATTCCAGAACATCGATGGCCGCATCGCTCCCACCGCTGAAGTCATCCTCGCCCCTCTCTTCCGCATTCACCCATTTCGACCTATACATGAAGCGCAAAGGATTCTCACAGAATACGATAAAAGCGTTTCGGAGCGACCTGCACATCCTGGAAGAGTATTTCGGCGCTAGCAAGACACTGGAGGATATGAGTACCGAGCATCTCCAGGAATTCCTGGACTACTTGCAAGAAAGCCGGGGAAAGCCATGCAGCCCAAAAACCCTGGCCCGCAGGATTACCACCTTGAAGGTTTTCTTTTCCTGGCTCTACGAGTCCGAGGTGATAGAAAAAGATCCAGCCTCCCCACTGGTGCACCATCGAGTCGTTACCCCCATGCCTCGGATACTGTACGACAGCGAAGTGAAATTGCTGGTGGCAATCGCCCGCGATCTGGCTCTGGGCAGGCAAGATCTCCCGTGGAAGCGGAAACCCGATTCCCGCCCCTACCTTCTGGTCTTGCTACTGCTCCATACCGGCATAAAGAAGGGGGAATGCATGAATACGAAGCTCCAGGATATAGATCGCTCCTCGCCAGGAGCGCCAACCCTCATAATCCGTTATAATTCCCCGAAGCTGCAGCACAAATCCAGGAAGATAGCCCTGCCGGCGCGGATACTACCGGTTCTCGACCAATACATCCAACAATACCGCCCTGTGGATACGCTGTTCACCTGCACAGCCCGGAACCTGGAATACAATCTGCGCGATCTGGGCAAGATTGCCGGAATACAGAAGAAGGTCTCTTTCGAGGTCCTCAGGTGGACCTCGGCGGTCAGGGCGTATAGATACGGCACTCCGCCTGAGCAGCTCCGAGAGCGACTGGGCCTTTCCGAAGTCACGTGGTCCGAGGTTTTCCCGAAAATACAGACACTGGCAGGGCCAGGACTGTGAGCGAGGTGCTCGCCAGCAACGAAAGAAAGTGTCTGTTCCGGAAATAGAACGCAGAAAACCACGTAGAGTGGTCACCCTCATATGTGGAAGAATATGGCCAAAAAATATTACATGTGGGTTATCGGCTGTCAGATGAACAAAGCCGACGCAAACAAAGTTGCAGCACGGCTGGAGAAATTAGGGTACGAGCCCACGCTGGACGAACGCGAGGCAAACGTGGTTCTCCTCAACACCTGTGTGGTACGCCAGAGCGCCGAGGACAAAGCCATCGGACGGATCAGCTCCCTGAAATCGCTGAAGAAACGCCGCCCGGACGTGACCCTGGCGGTGATGGGGTGCCTGGTCGGACGACGTCCATCGCCACGCCTGCGGGAACGTTTCCCCCACGTGGATGTGTTCATGCCACCCGCCGACCCTGAACCACTGGTCGAATACCTGCAATCGAGGGGAATCGAAGGAAGACCGGCAGAGGGTGGGGAACCATGGGAGCAATCCCTCAGGTACGAGTCGTTGAAAAAAGGCGCCAGCCCCGTGACCGCTTATCTTTCCATCGTCTACGGCTGCTCCCACGCATGCACTTACTGCATCATCCCATACCGCCGCGGTCCAGAGCGGAGCCGTCCCATGGAGGAAATACTCAACGAGGCACGTGGTCTGGTCGCCCAGGGAGTGCGAGAGATAACCTTGCTGGGCCAGATTGTGGACAGGTATGGTGTCGATCTGAAGCGAAAGGGTACGAATGCACCCAGTCTTGCCAACCTTCTGCGGAAGCTTCATGATATCGAGGGGCTGTGGCGCATCCGATTCCTCACCAGCCATCCCAGCTACCTGGACGATGAGATCTTAGATGCGGTAGCAGATCTGCCAAAAGTGTGCGAGCATATCGAGGTGCCCGTCCAGGCCGGCGACGACACGGTGCTGGAGAGGATGAGGAGAGGCTACACGGCGGACGAATACAGGACGCTGGTCCGGAAAATACGGGGGAAAATAGCGGGAGCATCCATCGCCACGGATGTTATCGTCGGGTTCCCTGGCGAAACCAAAGAGCAGTTCGAAAACACATATCGGCTTCTAGAAGAGCTACGCCTGGATGTGGCACATCTGGCGAGATACTCCCCCCGGCCTGGCACTGTAGCGGCCAGGTACATGGAGGATGACGTGCCGGACGAGGAAAAATGGCGCAGATTCCGGACGCTGGAGGCGCTACAGGAGCGAATCGTTGGCGAGATAAACGAGCGCCTGCTGGGCAAGGAGGTGGAAGTGCTGGTCGAGGGCCGGCGAAAAGGGCGATGGATGGGCCGCACCCGAAATTTCAAACTGGTATTTTTCTCAGACGAGCGCGACTGGCATGGCAGGCTGGCGACGGTCCGAGTAACATGGGCCGGCCCATGGTCACTCATCGGCGAGGTAACGGCCGACCGCCACGCCTGACTTTTTGATGCGAGGGCGGCCAGAAGCGCGCTTCCGGCC
>WFSD01000035.1 GCA_015486235.1 Anaerolineae bacterium | reverse complement strand
TCCTTGCCCCATATCCTGATGACTTTCTAAGCAGCCTCCCACACGTGGGCGAGGGAGGGGGCCGTCGGGCAGCTTTCATCTCTCCTGGCATCGAGAACGGCTCGAGAGTGCCATCCCGACGCGATTTGCCGATTGTCCACGGTGTAGCTATGCCCGTGGCGCCCCTCTTCCCTCGCCCGTTCCATGGGAGAGGGAAGAGGGGCAGGCCGCCGCAGGCGGCCAGGGTAATAGGAGAGGCCAAAAGGCTTTCCTCGAGTCTCGGATTTGTGGAATTGGGCGGATTCGTGGACAATCATACGGCGGTGTGGAAAATGTGTCGGCTGGCGCGGGAGCATTTCTCGTACGAGGTATTGCGGGAGAAGCGGATTGCGTCGATCGCCGGCGTGTGAAGTGGTTCGGGGAGTGTGGATGACACCAGAAGAACGAATACGAAAAGAGTTGACATTCCTCTATGGCCGGGACGACGGGAACCGCCTCTGGGCGGTGCTCGCATCTCGGCTCGGGAGATTCCACAGGCGGAATCCCGACCTGACAGCGGACGTGGCACCTCCATGCCGCAGGCTAACGGAGGAAGATGCAATCCTCATCACCTATGGCGATCAGTTCTCCGAGCCAGGGCGCCCGCCATTGCAAACACTGGCAGGTTTCCTGCACCTCAACCTGCGCGGAGGCCTAAGCGGCATCCACATATTGCCGTTCTTCCCATACTCCTCCGACGACGGTTTTTCCGTCATGGACTACAAGAAGGTCAACCCTGCTATCGGAACGTGGAAAGATATCGCCTTGATCGGACGCAGCTTCCGGCTTATGTTCGACGGGGTAGTCAACCACATCTCACGGCAGAGCAAGTGGTTTCAGCGGTTTCTCCAAGGGGAGAAACCGTACACAGACTATTTCATCACCGTCCCTCCGGACGCCGACCTTTCTACGGTCGTCCGCCCCAGGGACATACCGCTTCTCACGCCAGTCGAGACTGCGGAAGGCACGAAATACGTGTGGGCGACTTTCAGCAGCGACCAGATAGACCTGAACTACCACAATCCGGATGTGCTTCTGGAAATTACCGACGTGCTTCTTTTCTACGTCGAGAAAGGTGCCGACATCATCCGATTGGACGCGATCGCCTATTTGTGGAAGGAAATCGGCACTCCCTGCATTCACCTGCCCCAGACACATGCTATGGTAAAGCTCTGGAGGGCAGTGCTGGACGCTGTCGCACCGGAAGTGATCATCATCACCGAGACAAACGTCCCTCACGAGGAGAACATCAGCTATTTCGGCAGTTACCTGCCGGAGACAAGCACCAGCGACGAGGCCCAGATGGTGTACAATTTCTCCCTGGCTCCCCTGACGATCCACTCTTTCCTGACAGGGGATGCCACTGCCCTGACCGAGTGGGCACGCGGCCTCCGTTCCCCAGTTCCCGGCACCACGTTCTTCAATTTCATAGCCTCGCACGATGGCATTGGCGTCATGCCCGCCAAGGGGATCCTGACCGAGGCAGAGATCCTGGCGCTGGTGGAACGAACCCTGGCCCACGGCGGCCGCGTGTCGTACAAAGCCGACCGCGATGGCTCCCGCAGTGTGTACGAGCTGAACATCACCCTGTACGACTTCCTCAACGATCCTGATCGCCCCGACGATCTGGACGTGGACCGGTTCATGGCATCCCAGGCGATATTGCTCTCCCTGGCCGGAGTGCCTGGGATTTACGTTCACAGCCTCTTCGGTTCCCACAATTGCTACAGGTGTGCGGAGGAAACGGGCCGGGCGCGCTCTCTGAATCGAGAGAAATTCCACATAGCGGACGTAGAGGCATTCCTGAACGACCCTGCGAGCCATCAATCGCAGGTTTTTTCAGCTTACCGCCGCCTTCTCGAGGCCCGGAGGAAGCGCCCGGCGTTCCATCCTTTCGGTAGGCAGCGGGTGCTGAGGGTGGACAGGCGGGTTTTCGCCGTGCTCAGGACTTCGCCGGACGGATTGGAATCGGTGCTATGCCTGGCAAACGTCTCTGACCGCGATCTGCCGCTGGAGGTAGACCTGCCCACCGGGGAGGTCCCGGCGTCCGGCGAGTGGCACGACCTGCTTGGTGGCGGCACTTATACCGCGGTGCGAGGCGTGCTCGACATCGGCATGAAGCCGTATCAATCCATGTGGCTCCAGGTGAGGGATCAGGGGACGGGGATCAGGGTGTAAATGCAGCGCCGCTGTCCCAGGAGGCCCTCATCGCGACCGTTCCTGCCAACGCGTAGGGGCGATCCGTCTGGCTCGCCTGGTCGAGCTAACGCCTTGACCTGCCGGGCGGCCCGCGGCGTGTTTTGTAGGGGCGAGCTGTCTGGCTCGCCTGGTCGACCTAGCAGCTCGACCTGCCGGGGAAGCTTTCGCCAACCCCTGGCAAGCCACAGCACGAGCCCTGTATCGAGCGTGATGGATCCCAGGGGCGTTTCCGGGCCTTGGTTTGCCCCGAAATCCCATCAGGGGAAAACGAAGTAATTCCTGGGGGCCCGTAGGGCCCCCAGGAATCCCCAGGACCGTTATCGCTCTACATCAACCCCAACGGCAAGTAGCGGATCGCTCCAGAAGCGTTGAAAATGCCCTTGAAGCGATTTCGTGCTTTCGATTTGCCCCGAAATCCCCTCAGGTGATGTTTCTTGACATGCTCGATAGCGTAGCTTATAATGTTTCCGTTTTGCGGCAACTACTGCTTTGCTTTGTAGGCTTCAAGGTTCTGCAAGACACTCATGCTTTTGAGAGAAATCATCGACGGGGAGTGAAAGCGGATGAAAGATCGTAAACAAGTTACCTGGTTAGTTTCCATCATTATCCTTGCCCTGCTTGCTCTGTGGATAGATGTGTTTCCGCCCGCGCAAGGGATCAACATCTTGGGGTTCAAGCGTGATCTGCATATCCACAAAGGCCTGGATCTCGAAGGGGGCATCTCCGTTCTGCTTCAGGCGGAATCGGATCATCCCCTGTCCCATGCAGACATGCAAACCCTCAAGGCAATCGTCGAGAAACGTGTGAATGGGCTCGGGGTTACTGAACCGCTTATCCAGTTGCAGGGCGGCAATCGAATCGTAGTCGAGCTCCCCGGGATCAAGAACCAGGATGTAGCCCTGAAGACGATAGGTCAGACAGGCTTGCTGGAATTCATAGATGCTGGCACCACTTACATCCCCCCAGGAACGCCGGTGAAAACCACTGCCCGGATGACCACAACCGTGCCTATAACCACCACACAGAGCGTAACGGCCACCAGCCCTTTTAATAAAGTGTTTACGACGATAGTGACCGGAAACGAACTGAAAGACGCGTCTACCAGCCTGGACGAGTATGGCAAGCCGCAAATCAATTTCTCTTTCAAGCCAGGAGGGGCTAAAAAGATCGCCGAGTACACCTCCTCCCATGTGAACCAGTACATGGCCATTGTCCTGGATGGCAAAGTGATCTCCTGTCCAGTTATCAAGAGCGCCATCCCGAGTGGGAACGGAAGAATCACCGGGAAATTCACGCTGGAAGAGGCCAGGAGCATCGCCATCCAGTTGAAATATGGCGCCCTGCCAGTTCCTTTGAAGATAGTAGAAATCCGGTCCGTCGGGCCGACGTTGGGGCAGGACTCGATTCATCGGAGCATTGTGGCCGGGATCATCGGCTTGCTCGGCGTGCTCATTTTCATGCTTGGATACTACCGCCTGCCCGGATTTCTGGCAGACATGGCATTGATCGTCTACGCTTTGTTGAACATGGCGGTCTACAAGCTGATTCCAGTGACCACGACACTGCCGGGCATTGCCGGCTTCGTGCTTACGATCGGCATGGCAGTGGACGCCAACATCCTGATCTTTGAGCGTCTCAAGGAGGAACTACGCCAGGGGAGGCCCCTTTTTACAGCGATTGACCTGGGTTTCAAGCGGGCGTGGCCTTCCATCCGCGATGCCAATGCGTCCACACTGATCACGAGCGCTATCCTGTTTTGGTTTGGATCCTATTTTGGAGCAAGCATGGTGAAGGGGTTTGCCCTCACGCTGGCAATCGGTGTGCTGATCAGCCTTTTCACGGCGGTAACAGTAACCATGTCCTTCCTGAACGCTACCATGGATATGGACATCACCAAGAACCATTGGTGGTTCGGTGTGTGATCGATAAGGAGACAGAAGAATGAACATCGTAGGCAAGAGATATCTGTATTTCACGCTTTCATTGTTGGTCATCATTCCCGGTCTCATCTCTCTGGGACTGTGGGGCCTTCACCCTTCCATTGACTTTACCGGCGGTTCCTACCTGGAACTCAGGTTCGAGTCTCCCAAGGAAACGATCATGCCGGGGGATGTCCAAAGCATGATGGCGAAAATGGGCTTCGAAAGTGCCCTGGTGCAGACCTCCACGGATGGCTCCACCCTGTTCATCCGAACTGGGGAGATGTCGAACCCGGAAAAGAATGCCCTGGAAGCCAAATTGGGAAAGAAGTACGGGAAGTTTACGGAAGAGCAATTTACATCGGTAGGGCCTGCTGTTGGTAGGGAAGTAACTCAAAGGGCTACGTATGCGGTGATAGCCGCTGCTGTCGCGATACTTCTTTACATAACCTATGCTTTCCGATCGGTGCCCAACCCGTTCCGGTACGGTACTTGCGCTATCATCGCCATGATACACGATGTCCTGGTGACGGTGGGCCTTTTCTCGTTGTTCACCCACTTCTTCGGATGGCAGATGGATGCTTTGTTCCTGACTGCACTGCTGACAGTCATCGGCTTTTCCGTGCATGACACCATCGTGGTATTCGACCGAATCCGCGAGAACATGCGTTACATGAGAGGCTTGCCTTTCGATCGGGTGGTCAACCACAGCATCTTACAGACTCTGGATCGTTCTATCAATACCCAGCTCACGGTGCTTTTCACGCTGACAGCGCTGTCGATTTTTGGTGGTATCACGACACGTCATTTCGTCCTGACCATGCTCATCGGCATCCTGAGCGGTACCTACTCCTCGATTTTCAACGCGAGCCAGTTGCTGGTCGTGTGGGAGAACGACGAGATCGGGCGATTTTTCCGCAGGTTGATCGGCAGGAGCGAGGAACCTGCAGCTGTCTGACAACACCGGTGTGCCATGGGATACAGGGGGTGGCTTTGCCACCCTCTTTTTTATTACGGCCCTCTCGTGTGGGAGAAGGAAAGGGTTGGGGATGGATGGTGGCAATCGTGTTGTCCTGTCACATGTTTGAGTTGGAGGGGAACCATGGCTTGCGGACCATTCGCCCTTACTCCCCGGCCACCCCTCAGTACGCCTGCTGCAGCTCACCAACCAGCGGTTGCTCGGTGAAAGCGCGCTCGAACTGGCTGTTGTACAGCTCCGCGTAGAAGCCACCCTTTGCCATCAGCTCCTCGTGCGTTCCCTGCTCCACGATGTTCCCATCCCGTACCACAAGGATCAGGTCGGCATTGCGGATGGTGGAAAGCCGGTGGGCGATGACGAAGCTGGTGCGTCCGCTCATCAGCCTGTCCATTGCACTCTGGATCAGCAACTCCGTGTGTGTATCCACCGCGCTTGTGGCCTCGTCCAGGATCAGCACAGGCGGGTCCGCCAGGATGGCACGAGCGATAGTCAGCAATTGCTTCTGCCCCTGGGAGATGTTGGTGACCTCCTCGTTCAGAACGAAGTCATACCCGCCGGGCAGCGCCCGGATGAAGTGATCCGCGTGGGCCGCTTTCGCCGCCGAGATTACCTCCTCGTCAGTGGCATCCAGCCTCCCGTAGCGGATGTTCTCCATGATGGTGCCATTGAACAACCACGTATCCTGCAACACCATCCCGAACAGATTGCGCAAGTCGGCGCGGGCGAACTCTTTCACGTTGTGCCCTTCCACCAGGATGGCGCCTTTGTCCACGTCATAGAAACGCATTAGCAGCTTGACAAGGGTCGTCTTGCCGGCGCCCGTTGGCCCCACAATGGCGATCTTCTGCCCGGGCTTGATGGCAGCGGAGAACCCCTTGATGACAAACACATCGGGCAAATAGCCGAAGTACACGTCCTGGAAGTCCACGCGGCCCTCCACCCTCTCCAGCTTGACCGGCTGCTCTGGATCGGGCAGTTCCTCTTCCTCTTCCAGGAAATCGAAAACCCGCTCCGCCGCTGCAACCGTCTGCTGCAGGATGTTGGAGATGTTCGCCAGCTGCGCGATTGGCTGGGTGAAGGAACGCATGTACTGGATGAACGCCTGGATATCGCCGACTGTGATCAGGTTGCGGATCGCCAGCCAACCACCCAAGACCACCACCGCCACGTATCCCAGGTTGCCGACGAACCGCATCAGCGGGCGCATGATGCCGGAGAAGAACTGGGATTTCCATGCTGCGCCATACAGCGTGTTGTTGTAATTGTCGAATGTGTCGATGCTCTTCTCCTCGCCATTGAACGCCTTGACGATCACGTGTCCACCGAACATCTCTTCCACGTGCCCATTGACATGCCCCAGGTAATCCTGCCGCTGTGCAAAGTACTTCTGCGATGCCTTGATGATTGCCATCATCATCGCAAAGGAGACTGGCACGATCACCACAGCAATCAGCGTCATCTGCCAGCTTATGGTGATCATCATGATCAGGATGCCCAGCACTGTAACCGCCGACGTGATTATCTGCGTCAGGCTCTGGTTGAGCGTCCGGTTGACCGTGTCCACGTCGTTTGTCAGTCGGGAGAGCACCTCGCCGTAGGTCGTTTCGTCGAAATAACGGAACGGCATGCGGTTGATTTTCTCCATCAGCTCCTTCCGAAGTTGGTAGGAAACCTGCATGGCGACATCTGTCATCAGCCAGCCTTGCGCGTAGCTAAGCGCCGCTGACAGGAGGTACAGCACCAGCGCGGTGAGCAGTATCTTGCCGATGGCTCTGAAATCGATGCTGCCAGTGCCTGCAAGCTGGCTCATCAGCCCGTTGAAAAGCGTCGTCGTGGCGTTGCCCAGGATTTTCGGCCCCACAATGGAGAAGACTGTTGATCCCACAGCCAGGATCATCACGATGGAAATCGTAAGCGTGTACGGTTTCAGGTAAGCCACCAGCTTTCGCAGCGTGCCCTTGAAATCGCTTGGCTTCTCCACAGGGCCCATGTTCATCATGTGCGGACCGTGTCCCATGACTCCGGGCCCGCGTGTCGGTTTCATCTTCTGTGATAATCCCTGTCCCGGGGTGTTCATATCACCGCCTCCTGTTTCAACTGCGAGAGGGCGATCTCCCGATATACCTCGCAGCTTTCCATCAGCTCATAATGCATCCCCTTGCAGATCACCTTTCCCTCGTCCAGCACGATGATCTGGTCGGAGTTCTTGATGGTGGCGACGCGCTGAGAAACAATGATGATCGTCCGCCCCGCCAGATGCTCTTTGAGAGCGCTTCGCAGCCTGGCGTCGGTTCTGTAGTCCAGCGCGGAAAAACATTCGTCGAAGATGTAGATCGGCGCCTGCTTTACCAGCGCGCGGGCGATGGTCAACCGCTGCCGCTGCCCGCCGGAGAAGTTGATGCCGCCCTGGGAGACCTCTGCTTTCAGCCCCTCGGGGTTGGAGAAAACGAACTCCGTCGCCTGAGCGATCTCCAGCGCCCGCCTCATGTCGGCCTCGGTGGCATTTTCGTTGGCGTAGTGCAGATTGCTCTCGATGGTACCTGCGAAGAGATTGCTCCGCTGTGGCACGTAGCCGATTTTGTCCCTGAGCTCCTTCAGCGGCACCTCCCGGATATCCGTCCCATCGATGCGGATCGCCCCGCCGGTGACGTCGTAGAATCTCGGTATCAGGTTTACCATCGTCGATTTGCCGGAGCCGGTCGTCCCCATGATCCCGATGGTTCGCCCCGGTTCGATGGCGAAATCGATATCTTGCAGCATGTCCTCTCCGGCATCGGGGTAGCGGAAGTGTACGTGGCCGAACTCGACGGTGTGCTTGAACGGTTTGGGGAAATGCCTGGGTTCCGGCGGGTCGAGGACGGTGATACTGGTTTCCAGCACGTCCGCCACACGGTTGGCAGAGACATCGGCCCGCGGGAACAGGATGAAGAGCATGGCGAGCATGAGAAACGCGAATACCACCTGCATCGCGTACTGCATGAAGGCGATCATGTCGCCGACCTGCATGGTGGATTGCGCCACCTGGTGCGCGCCCACCCAGAGTATCAGTATCGTAACGCCGTTCAGGATGAGCATCATCACCGGCATTACTATCACGAACACACGGTTGACGAAAAGACTTGTCTTTGTCAAATCCACATTGGTCCTGTCGAACCGCTGCTCCTCGTATTTCTGGCGGTTGAACGCCCGGACTACCATCATGCCGGAAAGGTTCTCCCGCATGACAAGGTTGAGGCGGTCGATCAGCATCTGGATGATCTTGAACTTGGGCACCGCTATGACGAACGCCACTCCGATCATCCCAATGAGCACCGTCAACGCCAGCGCAATCGTCCACCACATGGATGGGCTTTTGTCCAGCGCGTGGATGATCGCCCCAATGCCGATGATTGGAGCGTAGAACACCATCCGAACCATCATCGCCATGGCCGTTTGGATCTGGGTGATGTCGTTGGTGGAGCGGGTGATCAACGACGCTGTCGAGAATCGGTCAAATTCGGCGCCGGAGAAACGCATCACTTTCTCGAAGAGGAAGTGGCGCAAATCCCGCCCTAGCCCTGACGCGATTTTTGCAGCCATGTACCCCACGGATACGGTGGCGATGGAAGAAATCAGGGCGATGATGAGCATGAGGGCGCCGGTCCGCAAGATGTAATCGTTCTGGATCTTGCCCGTATTCATGCCAAGCGCATCGTACTCCGACTTGACCGCCCGCGCCGCTGCCTGTGCCATCGCTTTTTCCCCGCCGATAGTTTCGAAACGCAGGTTCACGGATTTGGTGATCTGCTGCCGCTGTGATGCAGGCATCTGCGCCATCAAGGCGAAAAGATCGGTGCCTGGCGGGAGCCTGGACAGGTCGATTTTCATGGTTGGCATCAACTTCTTTGCCATGGAGGGGTTAGTCTCGATCTTTTCGATCCCGAACACAATGAGCATCGCTTTGCTCATGATCGGTTCGAGCTGTTCGATGGTCTCTTTGTCAGCGCTCTTGAGAACGTAAATCTGCTCTTTCGCCAGCGCGGGGTACTTCTGGAGGTAAGTCCCGTAGTCCGGCGAGCTTTTGCCCACCAGTTCGTAGTGGGCAGCAATCTCCGCCTTTTCCTCTTTGGAAAGGAAGAGAAAAGCATGCTCCATGGTAGTCTGGCGCAATGCCTCCGGCACCGCACTTTCCACGCCTCCCTGCTGGATGCCCACGTTGACGATGCGGGACATGTAGTCTGGAAGGGTCAGGTCGGCGTCCGCCCGTATGAACAGCAGCGCGACTGCCGCCAGCAACATCAGCAGAAACGGTTTCATGTACCTGGTGATGCGTATCATGCTTAGCAATTCCTCTTATCTGGAGATCTCATTGACAGGGCTCCCCACGCGGGGATTTGTTTCCCGGTTGTGCCTCCACGAGGTCGGAAGTCCTTTCTGTAAGGATGTCCATTGCCTCGGTGACTTTCTCCAGCTCGTCCGGCGACATGCTTGCGAACAAGGCGTCGAGCCACTGGCACTGTGACTCCGCGCTTTCGCGCAGAAGGCCACGACCACCTTTCGTAAGGGTCAGCCGCTTGTTCCGACGGTCGTGCGGGTCTTCCTGACGCAGGATCAACCTCTGGCCTACCAGACGATCGAGCATCTGGCTGGCTGCTGCGCCGGTGACGCCCAGCTCTTTCGCTATGTCGGAGATGTTGGACTCACCTTTGTAGTAGATGTAGCGCAGGGCAAACATCTGAGGCATGGTCAGCCCTCGCTTCCTGGTATATCTCCAAAAGCTTCGCATCGAGATCTGGAGCACCTGCCCCATGGCAGACTGGAAAGACGTCATGAACGATTCTTTCGTCGTCATTTTATCCACCTCCACTTCTCCCTCACCACCCCATGTTCTTGCCGGGCTTTCGAAGCAAATCAAGGCCCGGAAACGCTCCCGGGAACTCTCACACTCGATACAGGGCTTGTGCCGTGGCTTGCCAGGGGTTGACGAAAGCCTCCCGAAAGGCAGGTTAATTCCTGGTAGCGTTCAGAACTGGTGG
>WFSD01000034.1 GCA_015486235.1 Anaerolineae bacterium | reverse complement strand
GCGTCGTCTCGCTCAGAACGCACCTACGTCGAAAGAGCGCTCTCGGCACAGGCAACGCTCTGGTCGGCGCCGAAGGCGCCTCAAGTGCCGAATTTCATTCGGTACTGCAAATTCAGCACAACACCGTTGTCGAGCCCAACGCCGGGCGCAGCACGCTGCGCCTGCCGACGGGCAAGGTTGTTTCTTCCCGTTTGAGCGGCGCCACGGCGCCGTGGAGCTACTTGGAATGACGAAAAGTGTGTGGAAGACACGGAAGTCACCCGGCTCGACAGAGTGACTCGCTCAAGATCTCTCGCACAAAGCCAAATCTTAAGGATGTCCGAACTTACGTCCGAAGCCCAACAAAACATCGGGAACTCGAGGTAAATCCTGGGTCCCGGGAGACTCGTAAATCTCATCCGAGCATCGGCCAATACCGAACTCCCGGTATTCCCCAATTCGTGCAAAAATCCGCGAGATGTTTTATCATTGGCGTGGCTCAGAGAGTCGATATTCAATTTACAGGAGGCAGATATGCAACCTGCAGACCGTCTCAGGAATCTCCCACCTTATGTTTTTGCCCGGCTGGGCAAACGGATACGCAAGCTCCAGGCTGAGGGGAGGGATATCATCCGGCTGGACATCGGCGCGCCAGACATGCCGCCAGCGGATTTCATCATCGAAGCACTGAATCACTCGGCTTGGGACCCAAAGAAGCACAGTTACGCCGGGTACGTGGGGACGCCGGCCCTACGCAAGGCCACTGCGGACTACTACGCTCGCCGCTTCGACGTAGAAATCGACCCGGACACAGAGGTACTCCCCCTCATCGGCTCCAAAGAGGGGATAGCGAACATGGCGCTGGCTTACCTCGACCCAGGCGACCTGGCCCTGGTGCCAGATCCGGGCTATCCCACCTACACTATGGGGGCTCGCCTGGCCGGAGCAGAGCCCTACCCAATGCCTCTCCTGCCGGAGAATGATTTCCTGCCAGATATGGACGCCATCCCCAACGACATCGCCGACCGGGCCAGGCTCATGTGGATATCCTACCCCAACAACCCCACCGGTGCGATAGCCCCTACGGAGTTTTTCGAGAAAGCAGTGCAGTTCGCCCGGAAGCACGACATCATGCTCTGTCATGACGTTCCCTACGCAGATGTCACCTTCGATGGGTACAAAGCGCCCAGCCTGCTCCAGGTGCCTGGATCGAAGGAAGTGGCAGTGGAGTTCAACTCCCTATCCAAGTCCTACAACATGGCAGGATGGCGCGTCGGGATGATCGTAGGAAATCCCCAGGCCGTTCAGGCACTCCTCCAGGTCAAGAGCAATATCGATTCCGGCATTTTCCTGCCGATCCAGGATGCTGCCGTCGCTGCTCTCACCGGGGATCAATCCTGGCTGGCAAAGCGGAACGCCATCTACCAGGAGCGCCGCGACATGATCGTGGCGACTATAGCGGAGATTGGCCTGGAGGCAAGGAAGCCCAAAGCTACCCTGTATGTCTGGCCCCACGTGCCAGAAGGGTACACATCCGAGGACCTGGCCGACGAATGGCTGCTGGACCTGGGGGTGAGCGTTACACCGGGATCTGCTTTCGGGAAATATGGCGAGGGTTACATCCGGATCTCAGTGGGCCAGGACACGGAACGGATTCGCGAGGCCCTCGAACGTTTACGAGGATGGAAGCCGAAAAAACGATGACGCCTGCGCGACCACTTTCAACGACAATGCACAAAGCTGGACTTTCGGAGCAAATCGAAGCCCAAAGTCGTCTCAGGAGCTTTTTCGATGCCCCTGAAGCAAGTCACGACTCTACACCAGGGTCGACGGGGAGCGACAAGAGCTCTGGGGGCCCTGCGGGGCCCCAGGATTTGCTTCGAACTCCCAAAGCTGAGAGAAAATACCCATTCTACCGGGTGGGCGAGGATGTTTCCCTCGCCTGCCTGCCATGGAAACGAAGATTTCACTCATTCGCTCGAAACGCTGTGCGCCGACGCGTTCCTCTGGAAGGAGGGAAACAGTGAAGAAAAAAAGCTTGGCACTGGTGCTGGTTATCTCCTTGTTGTTCACTTTCGTGACGCCGTTGCTGGCCGCCGGGAGCGGTTCCGGATTCTCCACCGATGCCAACA
This sequence comes from Anaerolineae bacterium, assembly GCA_015486235.1. Taxonomy (GTDB): domain Bacteria; phylum Chloroflexota; class Anaerolineae; order S016-19; family S016-19; genus S016-19. The sequence continues at coordinate 2,876 of WFSD01000034.1, read as the reverse complement.
ACGATGGCATCCCTGATGCCCTTTACGAGGCTTCCTCGCGGGTGGAGGCGGCCGCGCCTAAGGGGAATGCAGCGATGGCCCAGGCGCTGGATCGGTTCTACAAGAGCCTGCCATACTCCCCGAAAGTGCGACTCCTGCAACGCCGCGCGGACAGCCTAATCCTGGAACTCCGCGATGCAAGTCCCGAGAGACGCACCGGAATCAGGATGGAACTGGACGCCATCGAGAAAGAAATGAAAGCTGATCCCAGTTACGCAGAGGTCATGAAAGGGATGGATGCCCTCGTCGCCCACGAGACGGGCCTTCCCGTAGGCTCGAGACGCATCGGGGCCGACGGGGTCAACTGGAGCGGACTCCAAAGAGGCCACGTGATGCTGGTGCGCTCCGGGCTGGTCCCATGGACAGCCCTCATCTACGCCATGTGGTACTCCCACGCCGGAACGTACCACGGCTACAACATGGTGTACGAATCCAATACTGACGGCGTCCGCCTGAAGCCCCTGAGCAACTGGAAACACTCCAACTACTACGTCGGCCTGGGATATGACAACCGCAGGGACTCAAACCAGGTTAAGGGAGCCCTTTCATGGGCCGAGGCTTTCTACGGCACCGACGGCCGCACGCCGTACAACTACTGGTATCCAGACAAAGAGACAGACTCCAAACTCTACTGCTCCCAGCTAGTCTGGAAGATCCACGAACACATCGGCGTGAATCTGGACAGCAACAGCTGGATCTACCTGGCATGGCTCACCGCCAGATGGGGGCCGATCGGATATGTCGTGGGGATCCTGGCAGTGGCCCCGGACGAGATCGGCCTCAGCAAGTACGTTACGTTTTACTCGAAGGGCTGGAACAACTGAAAATGAACTGGCGCACAGCGTTTCTGATCCTTCTGGCTGGAGTATTGCTGGCGGCTTGTGCGCCTGCAACGCCCCGGCAGCCGGCAACCGTCAATCCAACCGGCCTTTTCTACGTGGTCTCCGGGCAGAATGCAGGAACTGGCTTCTCCAGCAACGCCCTCACAGCGGTGAAACGGGATGGGTTCCAGAAAGTCTTCTCCAGGAAAATCCGCAGGTCGTGGGCCAAGCGCCCAGCCATCGATCCAGAGGGGCGCATCTGGATCGGGTACTCAGGGGACATGAATCACAGCGACAACCGTGTGGACATTTTCTCTCCCAGCGGCGACCTCCTGACCACCCTGCACCCCTGCGGTGACCCGGAGGCGGGAATAAGCTTCAGCCATGGACGGGCTTTCGTGGCGTGTGCCGAAGACGGGTTCAAAGGCAAAGTAGCCGTAGTCGACCTGAAGAGCCTGAAGGTGGAGAAAACAGTCGTCCTGACCAATCCGGGGAGCGTCTACCTGCTGATTTCCAGCGCCGCCGACGACAAAAACGTAGTGGTCTCCGGGGCGACAGAAGGCCCAAACCCGAATTTCCCCTACGCACGCATTTCGATCATATCACCAGAGTCCCTCGCCGTTACGACGCAGATAAATCTGGACATCAATACCGATATCTGGGACATCCTACCCTACAACGGGGATTTCCTGCTCCTGAACGTGGCTAGCGCCCGCAGTCCGAAAGACAAGCCAAACGACATCCTCTGGCTGGCCCCTGGTAACCCCCCGACAATCCATCCGGTTGCCGCCAGTCCATCTCCTTTCCGTGGCGCTCTGGTGAAACACATCCTTTACAGCTACCATGATCCCTCGTACAACAGCACCAGCGAAGACCCTCGTCGCTGGCTGAGCAGTTACGACCTGGATTCCCACAAATTGAAGACGATGCCGCTGCCGGACAAATTCGGCGCTTACGACATCGCCTGGGTAAATGGCAAGCTGATCCTGGCAGCACGGAAAGGCATCTACGAAGTGAACTGGGGGGAAGGAGCGCATCTCCTGCTAAGGATCCCCGACGCATCCTCCATCCTGGAACGGTCACCATGAGCGGCTGCACACCCCACAACGAGAAAAATCCAGGCGAGGTGATGTCGTAAAGCGGACAGTCAGTACCGACTTTCCGCTGATTCTGGAGATGAGTTCCTGGGAAAGCAATGCCCTCCGCCGCTACATCGTCATCCCAAACCGAGGCGGTAACGCTGGCACTGCCAGGCCATCCGCCAACGGGTTGTGTTCTTATCATCCACCGGATGAATCCGGCTCTCGAGGCGGGCTGACGCCATGAAACAGGGGCCAGGGTACAGCGGAAGGCTTCCCGGAGCGGCGGGTCGTTCTTCACACCCTAACCACTGTTCCATAATCCCTTGCCTGTCTGGCGCCTCCAATGCCGAATTCATTGGTCGCGCTCGAAACTGGTGGGATGGCGCTGCTTTTGGCCCTCACCCACCCCAGCGGCTGCTTGTGAGCGCTCGCACTTTCCGAACGGAGAAAGGTCCATGTGAGCCTGTAGAGCGGACTGAGCGTCCACATCAGCGAATGAGCGAGTCAGCGAATCGAGCGAATGGGCGCAGCACGCTGCGCCCGTTTCTTCCCTGCACTCCCTCTGCCGAGCCTTCCTGGGGCCATTTGCAGGAAGTCTAAAGCGGCCGCACGGTGGTACCGGCGGGTATCTCACCCTCGAACCGTTGGAAATCGTCCGGGGCCACGTCAGGATGGATCACAGCGTTCCGGCCAACCCTGATCCCCGAAGGTATCCCGGCGTCCTTGCCGACCAGGACCAGTCCAATATTCACGATCTCAGGCTCCTCCACGTTTGGAACGTCTGGTTTGCCGAATCCGACCACAGCACCATCTCCCACGACGACCCTCTTGTCCAGAATAGCGTGCTCGACTATCGCACCCGGCCCTATCCGCGCGTCGTTCAAAACGATGGCATCCTTTACGACTGCCCCCGGAGCAACGTACACCCCCGGCG
>WFSD01000033.1 GCA_015486235.1 Anaerolineae bacterium | reverse complement strand
GAGGCGCTGACTGAGTTCCTGGCGCCGAACTCATCCCTTGGGGTGAACGTGCCGTCGCCGTTGTTCACGTAGAGCTTGTTCTGGATGTCGGCGGTGTGGTTGCCTTCGGAAGGCCATATGCCGTTCGCCACTGCGGCGTCCAGGTCGCCATCGCCATCAAAATCACCCCAGGCGATGTCGGTGGTGTGCTCGTTGCCGAACTCTGGCCGCGCGGTGAAATGGCACGAACCGTCGTTGATGTAAAGGTAGTTCTGCCCGTAATTCGCCACGGCGGCGTCCAGGTCGCCATCGCCGTCAAAATCGCCCCAGGAGATGCTGTAAGTGGCGCCGCTGCCAAACTCGGCCTGCTGAGTGAACGTGCCATCGCCGTTGTTCACATAGAGGTAGTTCTGCTCACTGCTGTGATTGCTGGGGCCGCGGTTGGCAACCGCCAGATCGGGATACCCATCGCCGTTGCAATCCCCCCAGGTGACGCGGGTAGTATTCTTCGTGCCAAAAGCAGCTACGGCGGTGAAGTTCCCGTGTCCATCGTTCACGTACAGGTAGTTCTGGCCGAAGTTCCCAACAGCGACATCCATATCGCCGTCCTTGTCGAAGTCAGCGGCATCGACACTGTAGCTCTGGTGAGACCAGGGAAGCTCCCGATAGGTGAATCCACCGTAGCCGTCGCCCAGGTACAAGGAATTCTTGTGACTCCCACCTGTGTGGGAATTGGTCTTCGCTTGAACGAAATCGAGATGCCCGTCGCCGTTGAAATCCGCCCATGCATTTTCCCATGCGGATGTGTGATACGGGCCGATCTCCTGAGCGGGGCCGTATCCGGTGGCCCCTGCCACCTGTACAACTGTGAGCAGGAGAGCTAACGTGAATACAATAAAGCCTACCTTTTTCATCAGAACCTCCGTCCTGGTATCCGGCGTAGTACGAGACTCCCTAAGCCGCAAGACGTATATATACCTGAAAAGCTACGCCAAACGCACTAAATCACCGCTATAAAGCGCAGCAGACCATTTCCTGACGGCCGACTTTTCAAAACTTCTACAATCTAAGATTTACTATACTTGACGTGCGAATAGAAGTCAAGGGGATGAGGTTACATTTTGATTACAAACTTACACTTGCCGCTGTTCCGAGGAGATGGCTCTAGGTGTCTTCACCTATCCGGCTTGAGCCTCCCGTGTTTTCCGTGGTCGCCTCGTGGAATTCATGAAATTCGTGGTTGCTATTTCCGCATCCGGAGCAATGCGGTGGCTTTTTGTTCGGTCATTTTGCTCCTCGCCGGGTGGTTCAATATCTCCTCGACGATAGCCTGCGATCTCTCCGCGTCCCCCTGATCTGCCAGTATCTCCGCTATGCCCAGGTTCGCTTCCAGGATCAAAGGGGGAGCTTCGATCTCGGAGGCCTTCTCTAGTCCAGCCAGAAAGTAATCCTCTGCATCCTGGTAGCGGCCTAGTTTACGGGCGACCTCGCCCAGTCCGATGAGCGAGCGTACGGCACCCCGACGATCTCCAACCTCTCTCCGTATGGCCAGGCTTTCACGATACAGCCGTTCTGCTTTAGCGTAGTCTTCTGTGAGGAAGGAGAGATCTCCCAGGTGGAAGAGAGCATAGGCGGTGCTCCGGCGGTCTCCCGAATCCCTGAAAATTTCCAGGCTCTTCAGGTAGAATTTCCGGGCTTCCGTGTAGTCTCCCGTGGCGCAGGCGACCCTGCCCAGGCCATCTAGAGACCTGGGCACTCCCCAGCGATCATTCAGCGTCTCGCGGATGTCGAGACTCCTTTGGAAGCTCTCCTTGGCGTGAGCGTACTCGCCCAGGTAGTATAGGGAGTTCCCCAGGTTGTTGAGGCAGAAAGCCACTCCCCATCTATTGCCCGCTTTCTCGAACACGTCTATCGCCTCACGGAGCAGGTTGCTGGCTTCTTCATACCTCCCCACGGCGTTTGCGACGAAACCCAGGCTGTTGAGAGCCCTGGCTATGCAAAATCGATCCCCGATGTTCCTGCAGATATTCAGGCTTTGCCTCTGCAACTGTTCCGCCTCGTCGTATTCCCCCTGCACGTAAGCCACGACCGCCAGTGCGCCCAGGGAGAAAGCCATTTCCTTCTTTAGACCGAGCGGTCGCAGGATGGCGACACTTTCCTGTAGAAGTTCCCGGGCTGTGCTGCAGAGCGAAAGGCGGAAGCGGAACCATCCTTGCCGGGCAAGAACCTGTCCTAATGTTGCCCCTTCGCTTCCTGTTTTCCTTTCAGCAGATCTCAGTTCTGCGGCCGCCATCCCGAAAGTTTCCTCTCCTTCTGCAGATTTGCCTTTCATCTCGTAGAAGAGCCAAAGGCTTTCCAACATCTCCCCGATTTTTACAAGGTCTTTGTGCTCCACTGCCCATTCCCATGCAGCCCGGATGTTTCCGATCTCCTCCTCGATCTCCTCCAGTGCTTCTTCCTGCCCCGCACCCTTCAGTTGATCCGCCCTGACCTGCAGGAACTCTGCATAGTACCTGGAATGACGTTCGTGGGTTTGATCCCCCTCCCTGGAGCCCTTTTCCAGTTTTTCCTCTCCGCACTGCCTGAGGAGCTGATGTATCTCGTATCGGCCCGATGGCGTCCTGTACAGGAGAGATTTTCCCACCAGGGATGAAAGGACTGGCAGCGATGCATTCGCCACCGCCCGCGCCGCGTCTCTGCAGAAACTGCCGCGGAACACGGACATCCTTCTGAAAGCAAGGCGTTCCTCGTCCGTGAGCAGGTTCCACGAATGCTGGAAGACCGCTCTCATGCTCCTGTGCCGCTCCGGCACATCTTGCAGGGGCATCTCCAGGAAGTCGAGGTTCTCTTCTATCTCCCGCGCAATCTCGCGGCAGTCGAGGACAGGCACCCAGGCGGACGCCATCTCGATCCCCAATGGCATCCCTTCCACCAGCTGGCAGATACGGGCGACGAAAGGTTTCTCCGTCTCCGATAGAGAAAAGCCGGGGTACAGCCGGCGCGCGCTCTGGAGGAAGAGTTGTACGGCACTGTACCTCTGGATCTGACCATACTTTTCTCCCAGCGGGTAGTCGAGCCCACCCACCTCGTACACCCACTCGCCCTGCAGGTTCAGTCTCTCGCGGGATGTGATCAGGAGTTGGACCCGTGGTGCAGCTGCAATGATCTCTGCTAGCAAGCCTGCCCCCTTGATCAGGTGCTCGAAGCTATCCAGCACCAGGAGCAGGTGTTTCTCCCGAAGGTAGTTCAGGATCTGCTGTTTCGGATCGCCATAGGTGTAAAGCCCAAGTCCGATGGCATCTGCTATTGTGGGGACGATGAACTCCACGGAGTCCACCGAGGCAAGAGGGACGAAGAACACTCCACCGGAGTAGACGCCGAGCATCTCCTTTGCTGCCTGGACAGCCAGCCTGGTCTTGCCGATGCCTCCTGGGCCTACCAAAGTGAGGATTCGGCAGGATGGATCGCGGATTCTATCCAACACCTCGTCCTTTTCCTTCTTCCTGCCGATGAAAGGCGTAGGTTGGAAAGGAAGGTTGTGGCGTTGGCTATCGAAGATGTGTGTCACGGGAACCTGTCGAGCTGCTGCTCTTATTTCCTCTGGGGTCCTTGATGTCAGGATAATCCTGTACAATTTCTGTGTAGCAGGCCCGGGGTCCAGGCTCATCTCTCGTTGTAGGATCTTAGCGCACTCCTGATAAGTTCTGAGGGCGCTTGCCTTCTCGCCGCTCAGGGCATAGAGCCGCATCAGATGACGATAGGAAGCCTCGCGCAGCGGCTCGTGCCGAACCATACGCCGGGCATATTTGACCGCGATGTGGTAGTCACCTGCTCCCTCCAGAATCAGCATCAGTTGCTCCAAGGAGTCGGCGAATTTCTGGCGCAATCTCTCCCGTTCCGTCCATATCCAATCGTCGTAGCAACCAGGCAACAGCTCACCCCGGTAGAGTGCGACCGCTTCTTCCAGCGATTTCCGTGCTGCTGTCAGGTTCCCCACCTGACTTTCCCTGTTGGATTGGGTAATCGCGTCCTCGAAATCGGCGACATCGAGAACGAAAGGAGCATCGGGACGCCATTGGATCGTTTCCCCATCGGCGAGAAGGAAACGATCCGCGTCAGGCAATGAGCGACGGAGCCGGTGAATGAGGTTGCGCAAGTTGGTGAGGGCCTGGGATTCCGTCGAATCCGGCCAGAACAGGAATGCCAGGCGGTGCCTGGATTGAGGGGTGTTGCGGCGCAGTATGAGGTTGCCCAGCAACGACCGGAGTCGCCCTGAGTTGATAGTGGTAACCTCTTCGCCACCGTAATGGAGGCGGAAATCGCCCAACAACCGGATGTTCAACATCTTGCCCATAGCGTTCCCACTGTCCAACTGTATGGTCGAGCAGGTACGGGTACTACACGCCCTGGCGGCCCTGGGGCGGTTGAGAGATAGTCGGACATGTATCTTTTCAAATTAAGACGACGAAGCCCTTTCAAAGTAACCCCTGAAACACAGTACCGCACAGGGTGAGTTTGGCCTTTCCACTGGTACTGGAAACGACTGCACAAGCAGTGTCGATTTACGCCCCCCAGGCGGCAATCGCCAGGGCAGTGGCACTTCAAGCACTGGGTATGGTAGTGAGTGTTCCAAAAAATGCAGTAGAGTTCGACGCGATCAGTTTCACTCAATTATAGCAAGGTGGACCTCGGAGTCAAGATTTTCTTGCGAGGGGAGTGCGTCAGGGCGAGGTTTGGTAATGATGTCGTCGGCGGCCAGGGTGATGAAGGGGCCGATGTAGATCACCCAACGTTGTCCCTGATCATCCAGGGTGGTAGGGTAAGCCTTGGGATCGCGCAGATAGGCGAGAGCGATGCTCGTGTCTGAATTTTCATGGTTTACCTTTTCTGTGTGCCAGGGACCACGCGTAAACGGCAGGGCATGTTACTCCCGCCCTGCCGCCCCAGAGGCCGCGAAAAGCGCCTCCGGTTGCTATCATGTGAGTTTTCCCGCCGCCCCAAAGCCAGGGCGACAGGTCCAACGATCAGTGGTGCCGCTGTAACATCAGAGGCATCGATGACTTGTATCCAAGCCTTCCTGCCTCACACCAGTAGCCAAGGCATGCTTTGTAATGGCTGCTCTGCATCAGGCCTATGTCCGTCTGTCCCACGGTGAACTGAACGGCGTAGTGCGTGGAGTGTGTGCGCCCACCGCTTCCCGTTGTCCCTGTGGACCAATCCACCTGGTAGTGGGTGGAAGACATGGCCAGGGCGGTGCCTGCCAGCAGGAATCCGAACCGCACCTCTCTGTTGCAAACGATGCATGGGTTGGGGGTGCGCCCGCGGGTGTATGTGGCGATGAAATATTCCACCACTTTCCGCCGAAAAAGCTCCGCCGCGTCCAGAACGCGGAACGGGATGCCGAGGATGCGTGCGACGTCTGCGGCGTCTTTTTGGGCCTGTAGGCTGCAGCAGGCGTTCTCCCTGGCTTCAGGTTCGGCCCAGAGATGCAGCATCACCCCTTCCACGTCGTATCCCTGTTCCAGGAGCAGTGCTGCGGCGACGGAACTGTCAACGCCTTCGCTCATCGCTGCGGTGACTTTGACCGGCATTTTCGCCTCCGGACGAAGTATAGGACGGGGCGCCCTGGGGCTTCAACTCGAGGAGAGAACAAATCCAGGAGCATAGCGCTCCCGGATTTCGTCGATGGTGTTTTCCGGGCTTTCAAAGATCGAACTCCCGGGCTGCCCCGGTATCTTCCCCGACGTGTGTGGGAAACGCTGTCATCGCCGCAGGTTGATGGAGGATGACAGTGATTCTGGGAGTCCCCGGGGGCCGGTAAGGCGCCCGAGTTTTGCTTCTAAACCCCGTTTGCTGCCGTCATCAGTGGTTGCGCACCGCCAGCGGCAGGTAGAGGTGGCGCTGGACCGCAGCGGCCACTGCGCCGCCCCAGAAGCCTCCCACCAGCGTGTAGCTGCCGCCGGAAAGCGCCCCCGCATCCGGCTGCCCGATGGTTCCACCCAGCGAGTAAGAGCCGCTGGTGCTGAAAGTGTACCCACCGCTATCCACGGTCCACCACGAGATATCGTAGCCGCCGTTGGACCGGGCCAGCGCGACGGACGCCGACAGAAGCAACAACACCACGACTATCAGTCGCACAGCATTTCGCCTCGTCATTTTTTACTCCTTTCGCACTGCGCTTTCAGCCCCTCGATTTGCGCCTCTATCGCCTGAAGCCTGGACATCAGCTCGGCGTTCTGCGATTCGAGTTCGGCAATGCGCTTAGCCTGCTCCTGGTTCTGCATGTACAGCCCCTTGATGGCCGCCATCGAGACCCCTTCCGCATCCAGCGTACCGATGTGCTTGTCGTCCTCCCCGAGGCCGAACGCTGCGTAGAAGTCCTGCGCCATGGGGCCCATGTGGCGGATGGAGGCGTCCTGACTCTTGTAGTTCCAGGTGCTCACGGGCATCCGGGCCAGTTTGTCCAACACCTTCAGCGGATTTACAGGCTCGAAGTTCTCCTTGGCGTTGCGGTCGGAAGCGTTGGTCCAGACACCGCCCGTGCTCAGGTACGCTCCGGTGGAAGTGTTGATGAATCGCCCGGTCGGGATGCTGGGGGAACTGTTGATGCCGAACCAGATGCCACCCTTTGCCCTCACCACGAAACTGTCCTTCTGCGGCGACGAGACTTGAGCCACCTGCGAATCGGCCCATACGAAGCTCCCATCGTGCCCTGCCCTGGCAAACCTGCCTGCAGCGAAGCTGAAATCCCCTTCCGCTTTGTTGGAGAAACCTCCGGGGACCGTGGAGTGCTGCCCGCTGGCGATGTTATAGCCGCCCCCGCCGACCGTGGAGCGCCCTCCCGTGGCGTGGTTGGCGTCGCCGCCGCCTACGGTGGACGACGAGCCGGTGGCCTTGTTTCCACCACCGCCTCCTACGGTTGCGTAGAAGTTGCTGGCGATGTTTGCGCCCCCTCCGCAGACGGTCGCGTAAGGGGCATCGTTGGTAGTGCCGGTGTTGTTGCCTGCCTGGTTGCCGCTCCCTCCACAGATGGTCCCGTAGTTGTCCGTGGCGCGGTTCCCATGTTGGGCTGTCAGGCTGCCTCCTCCTGCCACGACGGTGAAATCCGCCGTGGCCATGTTGTGTCCACCTCCGCCCACGGTGGCCCCCACGCCGTCACTCAGGTTGAAATCACCGCCACCGATGACGGAATACTGGCCTTCCGCGTCCGCATAGTACCCACCTCCGACGCTGCTGTACCTGCCGTTGGCGTAGTTGTACATGCCACCGACCAGAGCGGCTTTCTGCCCATCGGCAACGTTGTGGAACCCGCCTCCGATGAACGCTTTGTCTCCATGGGCGATGTTGTGGTTGCCCCCGACCATGGAGTCGCTTCCCCCCGCGGTGTTGTAGCCGCCGCCGAACACGGCGCTTCCGGCACCGGAGGCCGTGTTGTGGTTTCCTCCGCTCACCGTCGCGTGAGCGCCGCTGGCGGTGTTACCCAAGCCTCCGGCCACGATGCCGTAATCGGCCGTCACACGGTTAGGAGCAGTGCTGTCCCCGCCCCCACCGATGACGGCGCCCTTCATCCCTGCGGTCACGCTGTTACCGTTGTAGCCGCCGATGAGGTTGGGTGTGCCGGTCGTGGGCGCTAGGCGCAGGGCGGCGGTGCCGTTGGCGGCCAGGGTCAGGGTCACGTTGTCCGTGGTGCCCAGGAAGTGAGTGGTCGGGTTGGTGCCGCTGTTGCCGCCCAGTTTCCAGTATCGGCCGTCGGTGTAGGTGGTATTCAGGCTGAACTGCGTGCTGCTCAGCGTCAGCCCCGTCCCCGCGGAGTACGTGGTGTCGTTGTCCACCCCGTCCGCAAACCCGGCGGGGACGCCAACGAGACCGCTCCAGGGTGCGCGAGCGGAGTACAAGGCGTAAGGCGCGGCGGTCAGCGGCTGCCGAGGGCTGAGGACGGTGTAGGCGCCAGTGCTGCTGCCCGGACGAACGCCGGTTTCCAGCCAGCGAGCGTTTCCGTCGAAAGCGCCGCTGCCGAAGTTCAGTTGTACGGTGAAAAGACCTCCGGTGACGGCGATGTCGTTCCTGGTCACCGTGCTGCCCACCTGGGAGCCGCCTGCTTCTGCATCGTACAGAATGAATCGGAAGTCGTAGGTGCCGTTGGCGGGATTGCCGCCATCGGTCAGCCTGCCCTGGTATGTGAATGCCGTGGTCAAATCTGCCTGTGTGGATACTCGGCCTTGGGGGCCGGGCTCCTGAGCGCGAGTGAAACCGACGGTAACAGCGATAATCAATACGCTAACCAGCAAAATCATGAAGAAGAACCGAAGCCGTTTCATTGTACACCTCCTGTTGTGACTCTCAACTATTCCACCTAATGTACTACACATCGTATCTTACGGATGATTCCGGACAGCCACTGGCAGGTAGATCGGGTATGGCAGGAACTCCAGGATCACGAATCCGCCCTCTTCTTCGGAGAGGTAGGCGTAGTTGCCGGAAACCGTCACCCCCTGTGCCCACCCCGCTGTGTCGTAGAAACCCACTTCCCTGGGAGCGTCGGGATGGGAGACGTCCACGACGCGCAGGCCGCGATTGTAGTCGGCGACATAGGCATACGTCCCCGCAACGGTCACGCCGTGCGCAGCCCCCGGTGTGTTGTACAAACCCACTTCCCTCGGCGCCGTGGGGTCGGAGACATCCACGATGCGCAGGCCCGCATGTTCGTCGGCCACGTAAGCATAGTTTCCTGCCACGGCCACGCCCCAGGCGGATCCAGGCGTATCGTAGAAGCCGACTTCCCTGGGTGCGGCAGGAGTGGAGATATCCACGATGCGCAGGCCGCCTTCCCTGTCCGCGACGTAAGCCCGGTTCCCCACTACTGCCACGTCGTAGGCAAAACCAGGCGTGTCGTAGAAGCCTACTTCATGAGGCGCGGTGGGGTGGGAAACGTCCACCACGCGCAGACCATCACGCCCGTCCGCGATGTAGGCGTGGTTTCCCGCGACTTCCAGGCCGTGGGCCGACGGAGGCAGATCGTAAGCCCCCACCTCTCTGGGAGACGCAGCGTTGGAGATGTCCACGATGCGCAGGCCTCGCTCATCGTCACTCACGAACGCGTAGTTGCCCACGACGGCCACGTCGTTGACGGCCCCCGGCGTCCTGTAAGGACCCACCTCCACAGGTGCGGCCGGGTTGGAGATGTCCACAATGCACAGGCCGCACCCCACATCGGCCACGTATGCATAGTGACCGGCCACGGCTGCGTTTTGCGGCGAGCCCACCGTCTGGTAGGCCCCCACCTCCCTGGGGTGAGCGGGGTCGGCGGTGCTCAATACACGCAGCCCGCCCGAATCGTCCGCAACGTAGGCGTAATCGTTCCCGACCGCCACGTCCAACGCGAGTCCCGACGTGTCGAAAGCCCCCACTTCTTGAGGCGCTGCCGGGTTGGAGACGTCTATCACTCGCACGCCGTACCATTCGTCGGCCACATACGCGTGATGCCCCGTGACGGCCACGCGATGAGCAAATCCCGGCGTATCACAGAAGCCCGCTTCCGCAGGTGCCGCGGGATGGGACACATCCACGACGCGCAGTCCCTTGTTCCAGTCGGCCACGTACGCGTAATGCCCCATGACAGTGACACCCCGGGCGCTGCCGGGCGTGTCGTAGAAACCAACCTCGTTGGGCGCGCTGGGGTCGGAAACGTCCACGATGCGCAGCCCCTGACTTGTGTCGGCCACGTAGGCGTAGTCCCCCGTGACAGCGACGTCGTAGGCAAGTCCTGGTGTATCGCAAAAGCCTGCTTCGCTAGGAGCAGTGGGGTCGGAGACGTCCACGATGTGCAGCCCCCGGTGTTCGGCGGCCATGTACGCGTAGCTCCCCGCGACGGCCACGCCCATGGGCGCTCCCGGAGGTTTGTAGGAGCCCACCTCGCTGGGATGGGCGACATCGGACACGTTCATGATGTGCAAGGCGTCCTCCTGCGCGACGACGTACGCGTAGGACCCGGCTACCGCCACGTCCCGTACCACACCCGGCAGCACCTCAGATTTGCCGACGAGAGCGGGGTGGGCCGGGTCGGAGATGTCGAACACCGCCAACCGCGGCCCCATCCCCACGTAGGCGTAGTTCCCCTGGACGGCAACGGCGGCTACGCCGCCGCCTATCTGCCCCACCAGGGCTACTCGCCAGGACTGCCACGGCACGGCTGCCCCTGCTTCGGCGTTAGCATGAGGCCCCTGGGCCCGACCTGCCCATGCCCCCGGCACAAAGGCCAGAGCCACCACAAGGGTGAGGATCAAAAGATATTGCTTTCTCATCATCTTGCTCCGACACTCGCATTGCACAGAATGAACTAAAAGTCATAGATGCCGCTTGCCGGATGACCACCGTCGGTCAGCCTGCCCTGTCAAGTAAACGCCGTTTCCAAAACCATCCGCACTCTGGCTTCTCCCTGGGGCTTTGAATCCTGGGCACTTATCACCTCCACGGTGAGAAGCATGAGCAGAACTACGGAAAGCGTGATGAACATCGGACAGGTTTTCATGACACACCTCCAGACTATCGAACAATCCGGGCAACCGACGAGCGACAGGGCATGGTTCGTCGCTCCAAAGCCCGGAGATAGAGCTTTTAGTGTCACAGGGCTTTCGAAGCAAGCCAAGGGTTCGGAGTCGTTTCACGAGCTTTCTTGACTCCCCTGGAGCAAGGCGTGGCTGTTCATTGGGGTTGGTTGACGGAGGGGGGCAATATCTCTGGGGAGTCCCGGGAACCCGTAGGGTTCCCGGGACTTGCTTCACATTCCCCTGTCAGTGACGTCGCAACATCAGAGGCATCGTTGTCTTGTATCCAAGCCTTCCTGCCTCACACCAGTAGCCAAGGCATGCTTTGTAATGGCTGCTCTGCATCAGGCCTATGTCCGTCTGTCCCACGGTGAACTGAACGGCGTAGTGCGTGGAGTGTGTGCCCCCACCGCTTCCCGTTGTCCCTGTGGACCAATCCACCTGGTAGTGGGTGGAAGACATGGCCAGGGCGGTGCCTGCCAGCAGGAAGACCGCCGCTACCACCAGCAAAATCACTTTCGCTTTCATGTTCTTCCTCCCTCAGTACAGGTGATGGTGACCCAGCTGTACCCTTACGCCGCCGATCTGGACGTAATGGGAATCGTCGGAGAAATGAAGATTCAGGAAAAGCCCCAGGATGCCCTGATTGGCGGAAAGAGTGTGGTTGACGATAAGCGAATAGCTCGAAGCAACGGTAGCCTTGTGATCCACGTTGCTGGAGATCAATGACGTGCCGCTGTCTGCGTCTGTCTGCACGTTAAGGTAAGTACCGGTGATATATCCGCTGCTGCCGTCCTGGCACTTGTAGTAAATCCTAATGCTTTCCACTTTGACCGGCTGGCCGTAAAGGACACCCGGCAGGGTGATCGGAATATAGATTGTCTTAACTCCCCACTGGCTGCCCCGCCATATCTTCACAGAACCGTTGGTTTGGACGTCCCAACGGGTAGAGTCGCTGTTTAGGTTCTTGACGAACGCGTTCCCGGGCACGAAGATGTAGGAATCGGCTTTGCTCTCGATGGAGCCGTTGTTGTTGATCCGAATCTCATCCTCACCACCGCCGTGGCCAAAGCCCTTGAACAGTGGCCCTGATCCTTCGTTGACCGCTACCAATGTGGTGTCGGTGCCACGGGTTTTGGCCCAGACCGCTATGCCGTTGCCCGTGCTGGTGTTCTCGGCGTAGAGCGCAGAGCCGGTTCTGCCGGTTCCGGCGGAACTCAGTATCTCCAGGCCGTAACCGCTGCTGGAGGAGATGATGGCCCCCGGCCTCAGGCTGCGGGCATACGGCACGGCATAGATCGCCCTCCGTGGGGTCATCTCCGGGTCACTCCCTACCTTGATGCCCAGGTAAAGCTGCTTCCCGACGATGTCGTTGTTGTGGCAGTAGTCGATGTATGCGGTGAAAAGCCCGTCTGTGACGTGTACCGGATCTGTGTCCGAGCAGACGGCCGTCCCCCCGGAGGAACTCTCGTACAGGGAGAACCTTATGTTGTAAGTGGCATTGAGCGGAACGCCATGGCTGTTGCTCAACCTCCCCTGGATCGGGATCGCTTCGTACAACGTGCCTTGCTCCAGCTCAGCGCCGGTCTCGTTCACGGGTTCCGCACCCGGCCCCTGGGCCTGCCCCATGGAAACCGCTACGGACAGCAACAGACTCACAACCATCAGAATCACAAGAAATCTTCTCGCTCTCATAGTTCGCCTCCTGTGGATCTTTTGAATGTATCCGTTTGGAAACTCTCCAAGAACATATAGCCCTTTGCGTGTGCTGTCATACTTCAGCCTTTCCCATGCGATACATCACCTCCTTCTTCGGCATTACGAGGGAGCCCTGCCGACAAGTCCGGCAACATCCCGAGCAGATGTTCCAGCAGTCCAGGCCAGTTGCAGAAGTAATGTTCCTCACCGCTTGCCTCGCTCCGGATTCTGCCTCGCCATTCTGTCCTGTTATCTCCCAGATCCTCTAACCATACCCGTACAGTGAACAGGTAGCCCTGGTCGAAATGCTTCTTTATGCCCATGCCAGCCTCCGTGATGCAAACACGCGCAAGGCAAGCGCAGTAGCTTCTTCTGGATCGCGTCCAACTCCACAACCAGTATACAGTATCGGGCGTTTCAAAAGCGTTTAATCAGCGTTTCATGTGCGCACGGTACCCTCTCGATATTCTGGGGTAGCGTTTGGATTTTGATGGTCGATTCCGGCGACAGAAGATACTCTGGCTTTTCTCATTTTCGCATCTTTGCTGTATAATTTGTGTTGACATCTACTTCGGCAGAGTTTTTGTCGTCATTGCAAGGAGGTAACTTGTGGAATTCTCCTGTTTGCAGGAAAACTTGACCAAGGGACTTTCAGTGGTCAACAGAGCGGTCTCCCCACGTAGCACCCTGGATGTGCTTGGCAACGTGCTGATATCTGCTGAGGAGGAGCGTGTTCGCCTCTCGGCTACGAACCTGGAGATAGGAATACATTGCTGGATTGGCGCTGAGGTCGCCGAGGATGGGAGCGTTGCCGTCCCAGCCAGGATACTTACCGATTTCGTCTCCTCTCTGCCACCGGAAAAAGTGGACATGAAGCTGGATGTCCGATCCATGCGACTCCATCTCGACTGCGACCATTACATAGCAGCCATCAACGGGGTGGATGGGAATGAATTTCCCCTCATACCGGTGGGCGATGGCAATCGGGCTTTCTTGGTGGATGTGGAAACGATCCGGAAAATGGTCGCTCAGACCGCTTTCGCGGCCTCGACTCAGGAATCCAGGCCATCCCTGACAGGCATCCTGATGGAAGCCCAGGGGGACGTCCTGAGCATGGTGGCGTCTGATGGCTACAGGCTCTCTCACAGGACCGCCAGGCTTTCGGTCCCTGTGGAGACTCCATTTGACGTCCTGGTTCCGGCAAAGGCGATGTCGGAACTGGCCCGCGTCAGTGCCGACGCCGCCGATGGTTCTCAGATGCAGATTTTCGTGAACGACGTTCAAAATCAGGCAATATTCCACCTGGAGGGGAAAGGGAGCCAGGAGAAAGGCGGCGCATACCAGGAGGCCACTTTCGTATCCCAGCTGATAGATGCCCGTTTCCCAGACTACAAGGCGATAATCCCGAAGAGTCATGCCGTTGAGGCTGTCACCGATACTCAGTCTTTTCTCAAGGCAATCCGTGTTGCGCACCTGTTCGCCAGGGATGAGGCAAATATAGTCCGGTTGGAACTGGTGCCGGGGCCCCCGGGCAGCATTCTGGTAAAAGCCAGATCGAAAGAACTTGGGGAAAACGAGACTCAGGTCCAGGCGGAGGTCTCCGGCGGGGGACTGGCCATCGGGTTCAACGCGCGGTACCTGATAGAGGCGCTTTCGGTGATGGATACGCCCCAGGTGGCTCTGGAGACCACAGCGTCAAACAGGCCAGGCGTCCTGAAGCCGGTGGGGAGCGGTGAGGAGACCTTTACCTACGTGATGATGCCCGTGACTCTGCCATCGTGACCGCGGCGTGTTTTCATTTGCCACAGTTTCGCCCAGTATGGTAAACTCTCATGCCGGGCTGCGGTAGGCCCGGCTTAAATCTGCATGCCTGAAGCGTGGTCGTGCCGTGATGTGCGGTCTGGCTCAGGCAAAGCTTAACGACCAGGAGGTTTTGTTTCAGATGGCTATCGTACCGATGAAAGCATTGTTGGAAGCGGGTGTCCATTTTGGGCACAGGGCGCGCCGCTGGCACCCCAAGATGAAACCATTCATCTTCACGGAGCGGAATGGCGTTCACATCATTGACCTGCAACAGACTATCAGCAGGCTGGACAACGCTTACAAATTGGTAAGGGACACGGTCGCCGACAGCGGCATTGTCCTCTTCGTTGGCACCAAGAGGCAGGCCCAGGATATCATCAGGAAAGAAGCAGAGAGATGTGGGATGCCTTATGTGAACCAGCGCTGGCTCGGCGGCACGTTGACCAACTTCCACACCATCCGCCAGCGGGTGGACTACATGATCCAACTGGAGAGGCAGCGGGATGAAGGTGAGTTCGACAAGCTTACCAAGAAAGAGGCATTGAAGCTCAATCGTCTAATTGCCAAGCTGGAGCGGCGTGTTGGCGGATTGAGGGATCTCCACGAACTGCCGCAAATCGTCTATGTGGTCGACGTGCGGAGGGAATCGCTGGCGGTCAAAGAGGCAAACCGCCTTGAGATTCCTGTGGTCGCAATGGTGGATACCAACTGCGACCCTGACCCCATTGACTACATCATTCCATCGAACGATGACGCCATCCGGGCTATACGGCTGATAACGTCCATCATAGCAGATGCTGTTGTGGAAGGACAGAGCATCCGGGAGGCCGAGGAAGCGGAAATGGAGGCCGAGTTCGAGGGGCCAGTGGAAGTGCAAATGCCACCAGCCGAGGCGGCATTGGCAGAAGTCACGGAGGAACCCGCTGAAACACTTGCCGAGGGGCCGGCTTCTGGGGAGGCGGTGCCGGAGGCAGAGGTGGTCGAGGAAGTGACAGAAGCGGCTGAGGAGCCAGTCGAGGTAGCCGAGGCGGTGCCGGAGGCCGCCAGTGAGGAAAATCTGGCGTCGGCGGAGGACGTGGCCGCGATGGTGGAAGAAGTTGCCGAAGAGAGAAGCGACGAAGCAGCAGAGTAGTCATGCTCGAAATCCAATCAGGAGAAAGTGAGAAAGTGGCAGTAACGGTAGCAATGGTAAAAGAACTCCGTCAGCAGACAGGTGCTGGCGTTCTGGATTGTCGGAAAGCTTTGGATGCCACGGGTGGCGATATGGACAAAGCGGTTGAGTGGCTTCGTGAGAAAGGGATGGCAGCGGCTGTCAAGAAGACAGGTCGTGAGGCAAAAGAAGGGGTTATCGGGGTTTACGTACATCACGACAAAAAGTCCGCTGCCATGGTGGAGCTTAACTGCGAGACGGATTTCGTCGCAAGAACGGACGAGTTCCAGGTGCTTGCGAAAGATCTGGCGATGCACGTAGTGGCGTCCAAGCCACAGTTCCTCACGCCGGAGGAAATCCCGGCTGAGGAGGCGGAACGGATCAGGTCGGGGTTCGAGGCGGAAGCCAGGAACTCCGGCAAGCCGGAGAAAATAATCCCCCGTATCGTGGAGGGGAAGTTGGCGAAATACTACGAAGAGGTGTGCCTGGTAGAACAGCCCTTCGTCCGAGACCCTGATGTGAAGGTCAAGGATCTGGTGAAGCAAAACATCGCCAGGCTCGGCGAGAATATCGTCGTCAGGCGATTTGCCCGCTTCGAGCTGGACAGCTGATCCTGATCGGAGTCCAGGCGCCCTCGCAGGCCGGGAACGGCCGAGGGCGCCTTTTCATACTTATCCGGGTTAGGGAAAGTGCGGCTTTTGCTCACTGGACACTGTTCCCGATAGGGTCTACTGTTGTGGGGTAGAAATATGGGTTTGAAATACCACCGTGTTTTGCTCAAACTTGGAGGTGAATCCCTGGCAGGGCCAAAGGGGTTTGGGATAGATATGGAACGGGCGGAGGAAATCGCCCGGCGGGTAGCCAACCTGCGATCCCTTGGGGTGGAGGTGGCGATAGTCATCGGCGCAGGCAACCTGTGGCGAGGCCGGGACGGAATGCTCCATGGCATGGATCGTTCCACGGCGGACCACATGGGAATGCTGGCGACGGTCATGAACGCGCTGGCGCTGAGGGATGCTCTGGAACGCCACGGCATGGCAACCAGGGTCCAGACCGCCATCGAGATGCGCTCTGTCGCAGAACCGTACATCCGTGGCCGGGCGATACGGCATTTGGAGAAAGGGAGGGTGGTGATCCTGGGAGCTGGCACCGGCAACCCTTACTTCACCACCGATACCGCAGCCGCTCTGCGCGCTATGGAACTGGACTCGGAAGTCCTCATCAAAGCTACCAAGGTGGATGGGGTTTACGCTGAGGACCCAAAGAAGAACCCCAATGCTCGCCGCTTCGACCACCTTAGCTTTCTCGATGCCCTGAACCTGCGGGTCCAGGTTCTGGATAGTACAGCACTGACCCTCTGCATGGAGAACGACTTGCCTATTTACGTCGTCAACCTCTGGGAACCGGACTCCATGGAAAAAGTGGTGAAGGGAGAAACCGTTGGTACGTTAATCTACCACTGATGGAGGTGCGCTATGTCGCTCTATAAAGAGATCATGAAAGACGCTGAAGAACGGATGAAGAAAGCGATAGAGATGCTGGAGTACGACCTGCAAGGAATACGTACAGGGAGGGCTTCGCCAGCACTGCTGGAGCGACTGGAAGTGGAATATTACGGTGCTCTCACTCCTCTGAACCAGATCGCGGCCATCACCGCGCCAGACCCGCACCTGCTGGCGGTCCGTCCGTGGGATTTCAACGCTCTCAAAGCCATCGAGAAGGCAATACTGAAGTCTAACCTGGGCCTCACCCCCACCGACGACGGCAAAATCATCCGGATCGCCATACCTCCTTTGACGGAGGAACGGCGGCGGGAGCTGGCGAAGCTCGTCCACGCCCGCATGGAAGAGGCGAAAGTGGCCGTCCGCAATGTCCGCAGGGATGTAATCAGCGATTTGAAAGATCTGGAGAAAGAGGGCGAGATCACCGAGGACGACTACAAAGACGGTAAGGAGGAAGCCCAGGATCTCACAGACCGCTACATTGAGGAAATCGAGGAGATTGTCAAGAGGAAAGAGGCGGAAATCCTCGAGGTGTAGCCACAGCCCGACCACTGGCAGAGGATCAACTTGGAAAATTTACCGCTTCACATAGGAATAATCATGGACGGCAATGGGCGCTGGGCCAGGGCCCGTGGTCTGCCGCGCCTGTTTGGGCATCGGGCCGGGGCGGAAAACATCCACCGGATCGTGGAAGATTGTGCGGACTTTGGCATCAAGGTGCTGACCGTGTACGCGTTCTCCACGGAGAACTGGGGACGCCCAAGGGACGAAGTGGATGGCCTCATGCGCTTGCTCCAGGAGACTGTGGACAAAGAAGTCCCTCAGATGAACGAAAAAGGCGTGAGGCTGTGGCACAGCGGCGATTTATCGCGCCTGCCGACGGGAATGCAGCAGGCTATCTCCGATGCCCTGGAGCTGACGAAGGGCAACGATCGGATTATCCTGAACGTGGCCTTGAACTACGGAGGCAGGGCGGAGATAGTGAGAGCTATCCGTGAGATCATCCGGGAGGGCATGCCTGCCGAGGATGTTACTGAGGAGGCGATCTCCGCACACCTGTACACTGCCGGATTGCCCGATCCTGACCTCATCATTCGGACGGCGGGGGAGATGCGTCTTTCCAATTTTCTAATCTGGCAGGCTGCTTATGCCGAATACTACTCCACGCCTGTCCTCTGGCCTGATTTCGACCGTTCCGAACTGAAGAAGGCGCTGGATGCTTACGCCCACCGGGAGCGGAAGTTTGGGCGTCTTCCGTCCAGCGATTGAGCACCTTATGCTTCGGGAAAGGATCCTCAGCGCAGCAATTCTGATACCGATAGTCATTTTCTTTTTCTACCTGGGGGGATATTGGTTCCTGGGGCTTACTCTCGTCGCCGCTATGGTGGCGGGGTACGAGTATTACCACATGCTTAGCGTTGGCGGTTACGACCCCTCGTCGCCCATCGGCATCGCGTGGCTGGCGTTGCTGGTGCTGGCGGGGGGATGGCCTGGATTCCCAATTTCGTTCCAGGCTGTCGTCTCTCTGGGGATCATCATAACTCTGAGTTGGTCCCTCTGGCGGCAGCCCCGGCCCGCGGAGGATTGGGGCCTGACCGCAGCGGGGGCTATCTACCTGGGAGCGCTGGCGTCTGCTTTCGTGGCGTTGCGGGAGCTTCCCCACGGGTTCGAGTGGGTGCTGGTGGCGGTGCTCACCACGTGGATAACCGACTCAGGTGCGTATTTCGTCGGCCTGAGTGTTGGTAGGCACAAGTTGTGGCCCAGGCTAAGCCCCAAGAAGACGTGGGAGGGCCTCGTTGGCGGGCTGGTGACGGGGGTGATCGGGGCGACGCTCCTTGGCGTATGGTTGTTTCCAGGCGTGCCTTGGGCCCGCTGGCTGGCCCTGGGAGTCATTCTGAGCATCGTAGCACCTTTTGGCGACCTCTCCGTTTCCATGGTGAAACGGCAGGTTGGCGTCAAGGATACAGGCCACATCATACCAGGGCACGGCGGCGTGCTGGATCGCCTGGACAGCCTTTTGTTCCTGGTCCCCATTACCTACTATTGGGCGCTGTGGGTGGGGCCGTGTTAGAATCGCTGGAAAATTTCCTCGATTCCTGTGCTGCCTGATACAGTTTCCGCCTGGAAATTCCTAGAGCTTTGGCTACGGCGCGCACAGCCTGAGAAAGGGGTATCCCCTCGGATTCCAGAGCAAATGCCAAATTCAGAGCATCGTCCAGTGATCCTTTGTCCTTTCTCTTCTTCGACGGTCCGCCGATGACTAAAGTGAACTCGCCCCGAGGCTCCTGGTCTTCCCATTTTTTCACAAATTCTACCAGAGTGCCGCGCCATATTTCCTCGTGCAGCTTGGTAAGCTCTCTGGCCGCCGCCATGGGACGGTTTCCGAGCACATCCAGCATGTCACCGATACTCTCTCTAAGCCTGTGGGGCGTCTCGAAACAGACAAGTGTGGCGTCGACTGGAGCAATCTCTTGGAGGAGCAAGAGGCGGTCGGAGTGCCGCCGGGGTACGAAACCAACGTAGAGGAATCGGTCCGTCGGCAGGCCAGAGGCCGCCAGGGCAGCTATTGGGGCGGACGGGCCGGGTATCGGCGAGACGCGGAATCCGCTGGCCCATGCCGCTTCCACCAATTCGTATCCCGGATCGGAGACAGCAGGCATTCCCGCTTCTGAGATCAGGGCGATATCTCCTTCTGCCAGAGCGTCCAGCAGCATTGCCTCACGGCGATCTTTGTTGTGCTCGTGGTAGCTCACTAGGTGCGCCTCGATGCCGTAATGCCGAAGGAGATTCTGGGCAGTGCGGGTGTCCTCCGCAGCCACCAATTTGACTTCTTTCAGGATGCGCAGCGCCCGGAGGGTAATGTCCTCCAGGTTGCCGATAGGTGTTGCCACCAGGAACAAAGTGCCTGCCATCGTCCCTTGCTTCCCTTACTGCGAAGCGCCCGCAGGCGCAAAACGGAAAGGCAGCGGTTCGCCGCCTTTCAAATCGACGTACGGATACAGGCCCTTGTCGCCGGCGGCTTTCAGGTTCCGCAAGTGAGACTTCAAATCATTGTTGATCTCGTCGAGGGGGGCATCCGGGTAGTACCCGATCCAGCCATCCAGGAGTTCTTCCCTGAGAATCTCCACCTGTCCTACCACCACCTGGTCGGAGGATGGCAATGCCACGGCCTGATCCCCGTAAACCGCGTAAAGGTCCTCGTACGACTTGGTAAGACGATACCGGATGTCGGGTATTTCTTTCTCCCATTTAGGGACGAGAGACCTGCCAAAAGCTCTCTGGGCGATCAGGAGTTTGATCCGGAGCCATTTGGTCCGGTGACGGATCCACGAAGCGCGCGTCGCCATCTGCGGGGTTTCTTTCAATGCCCGCTCACAGGCATTCTCCCGGATCTCATCCTCCTTCTCCAGTGCCTGTCCAACCGCTTCCCAGCCATTTCCGGACTCCAGGGCTTTTATGACCGCATTCATTCTAGCGGCTTTGGCTTTGGTCAGGTCTTGGGGCTCGTTCAGGGGCGCTTCATCATACAGCGGGACTGGCAGCGGCCGAGCTTCCTGCAACATCCCGCCGGGTGGTATCGTCAGTAGGGTTTTCTTGCCCATGGCCCCGTAAATTTGCCTCAGGCGTTGAATTAACTGTACCCGTTGTGCAGGCTGCAGGTAGGGGCTGTGGTAGGCGATTTCCTGCACTCCGTCGAGTGCTTTCAATGCTTTTTTCTTCATGTGCATGCCAGCGTATCCATTGCCAATCTCCAGCAGCGTTTGAGCGCGCATCAGGTCCGTGAGATCGGGACTGAGAAATGCTATCGCGGCAGCTTCCCTGTAAAGCCCATCTGCTTCTTCCTTGTTTCTGCCACTGGCGGCAGCGTAGCTATGTGCCAGTTGGAGCCGCAGGCCAAGTTGATCTTTTGCAGGCATGAACGGGTCGACATCGAGGAGCATCCTGGCGGTGGGTAACTCGCCTCTGGGAATCGCTATCTGCACAGTCTTCGCCACTGGCTCTCCGGCGAGCACCCGCATGGCGATCACGGGATTCACATTGCCGACTTCTTGTTTCTTCTCACGAGACGGGGAGGAGAGCTTCAGATAAAAATAGATCCCCAAGATCAGGACCCCGGCGACAATCAGCACGACTGCAATCGCTACGATCAATGCCGGAAGCCACTTGCCCTTTGCCAACGGGTTACCGAATTTATTCCTCATGCTCTACCTCGGGTGTGTACCTGTATGCTTTCCATCTTTCGAGAGGCCAGTAAGCCGCTCCGAATACCTTCGCTATTGCCATAGCTGCAGGGGATGGCAGGCAGTCGGGCATGATCATGACCTGGACTCCAGATGTTTGCAGTAGCTCTGAAAGCGAGAGAGGATTGCTTGCAGGTAGTGGGGAGGTTACATCCGATCCGGCCAGAGCATCCAACACACCGTCAGCAACCACTTCTGGAGAGGGACACGCCACGGATATTCCAGATGCGGATTCCGGGAGCGCCACTTTCGGCGATGACATCGCTCTGGAAAGCGGATCGTCCCCAGAAGGTGACGGCAGGCATCGGACGTCAATCCGTGCGACATCCACATCCTCAGGCAGACGCGCAGCGGCGCTTTCGATGACCAGCACGGGGACTTTCTCATTCGTCAGTCCGAAGAGGGTTTTCTTCATGACAGACTTGTCGTGCCATGCCAGGACAAGCGCCTTGTCAGGCTTGTGGGATGCGACCAAATCCGACGCTCGCATAGAATCATGCCAGCGCTGGAATACCAGGCCGGGCGGGTATGGTTCAGGTATGGCGCTCCCAATCCATGCCAGGTAATCCACCCTTGGTGAGATGAATTCTGGCAGTTGTTCTCCGCCGTGGGGAGCTATGACGAGAAGACGCATCGGTCGACCTCCAGTCGTCAGTCGGCTCACGAAAGCTTTTTCTTGTACAGTTTCATGGATCTTATTTCGAAGAACGTTCCTAGAAGACCAAGGGCCGCTTCCAGGATGAGAAAAGCAATGCTTACGTTGTGGGCTATCGAATAGCCAATCAGCAGGAACGCGACGCCGAATAAAGCGGTACCGATCCTGTGCCACCGTTCCACATCTTCGTATTTCGATTCCGGAGGAAGCGACTTGTGCACCAGTCTGTGCACAGGCCATCGGAGAATGCCTTGCACCAGGTAAAGCACGCCTACGGCTATCAAGAACCATCCGATCAATTCTCTGAACATGATCTGCTCCAAAGGCAAATTTGCGTGGTTTGCGAAGCGGGCTGGTTGAGCCCTGGTAAATTGTTGTCGCAACCCCACCTGTCTCGCCGGGCTGTAGTTGGATTGGCATCCGCCAGGTAGTATGCAGTTGGTCACATCTCAGCATTGGTCTTGCAGCACGGCCATGATGTCCGGCGTCACATCGGTGATCGCCGTGGCATTCTTGAAACAGGCCCATCCCGGCCCGACTACCAGCAGCGGCACTGGATTCCGTGTGTGAGTCTTGATGCTTGTGTCTTCCAAATTTCCATGGTCGCTGCTGAGGACGAGGGTGGCGTCTCTCTGCATTGACCCCAGCAGCCCTTTCAGGAACCGATCCACCGTCCGCACCACCTGAGAGGGCGGTATCGGAAGCCTGCCGTGGCCCGCCAGGTCCGTCAGGAACGATTCGAAGAGCACCAGGTCGAAGTCCTCCATCAGGCGGGCAAGATTCTGCCCTGCTTGTTCCGGCGGAATAGGGGGCGGCACCTCCCGGCCCAGGAG
>WFSD01000032.1 GCA_015486235.1 Anaerolineae bacterium | reverse complement strand
CGTAGGCGTAATCGTGATTATATTGGGCGTCTGGGCAGCGCTGACGGCGTAGAGTTGGGTTCGTAGCCTGACAAAGAAGCCAGGGTCGGAATTACGAAGGCCTCCGGACACATCGGAGGCCTTCCTTTTTTTGAGGCGTGTACTGCACGGATGAGGCGCCGTCCTCCTTACGTCTGGTGCTCCGACGGTGGCCCGAGCCAGTACCCCTCGCCTCGGACAGTGTGCAGGTACTTGGGATTGGATGGATCTTCCTCGATCTTGCTCCTGATGCGGTGGATGTATACTTTCAGGTACTCGCTCCCTTCATCCGCGTTTAGCCCCCATGTCTTCGCGATCAGCACCCCCGGGCTGACGATCTTGCCCGCGTGGTGCACAAGCACCTCCAGTATTTTGTACTCTGTGCTCGTGAGCCTGACTTCTTTTCCCTTGACCGTGACGATATGCCGGTTGAAATCCACCCTCAGATCGCCTGTCTGGAAAGGCTCTCTGAGCGGACTGGCAGTTCCTTCCGCCCGTCTTAGCACACTCCTGATCCGCGCCATTAACTCCAGGTGCCCGAAAGGCTTGACGATGTAGTCATCTGCCCCGAGCTCGAGCCCACGGACTTTATCCAGCTCGTCGTCACGAACCGTGAGTACTATCACGGGCACGTCGCTGAAGAGTCTTATCTGCTTCAGCACGTCGAATCCGGACATGTGAGGCATGACGAGATCGAGAAGAACCAGGTCGGGAGATTCTGAATCTACCATCAGAAGCCCCTGTTCCGGGTCGTTGGCCTCAAGGACGTGCCAGTCCGGCTCCTGCAATGTTATCGTCAGGCGAACCGCACGGGACACATCCGGCTCATCGTCAATCACGAGGATTTTTCTCGCAGCATCTCCCATCATTCCCCCTCCATCGGCAATGTGAAGCAGAATTTACTGCCGCCAAGCTCGGAATCCTCCACCCAGATTTTACCACCGTGCAATTTGACCATCTCCCTGCATATGAACAACCCGAGCCCCACTCCGATGAAAGCCTGCTCATTCGAAGATGTGTAGAACTTGTCGAACACGCGCTCCCTTTCCTCTGGGGGCACGCCAGGGCCAGCATCGCTCACACAGGTTACGATTCCATTGCCAGATGTAGAAAAATTCACCTCGATTGTTCCTGCCTGAGGCGAGAATTTGACAGCGTTGTTCAGCAGGTTCGACAAAATCTGCTCTACCCCGCGCCTATCCGCCATGACGGTGGGGAGACCACCTTGTTTTTCGACCCGGACTTTGATTTTCTGATGGTCGAGCATGGGCTTCAAAGAATTCAAAACCTTTCTTGTCGTCGCTTCCAAATCCACAGGACTTCTGTACAGTTTCACAGCTCCTGCTTCCAGGCGTGCGCTATCCAGCATTTCCGATGTCAGCATCTCCAGACGGACGAGGTTCTGCTCGATGGTGTCCAGGATCTCTTTCCTGGTGCCGTCGGGGAGCTCAGGCAGCCTGTACAGGTTGGGCGCTAAGGTCTTGAGGACAGTCAATGGCGTCTTGAGTTCGTGTCCGACTGCAGAGAAAAACACAGAACGGAGATCCTTGAACTGCTCCAATTGTTTTATCTGTTCCAATTCTTGCGAGTAAAGCCTTGAATTGTGAATGGCAAGCCCTGCTTCCAAGGCGAGCGATCGGAGGAATGTCTCTTCATCGGGGCTTATCGGTGTATTTGCAGCACGCCCGATCACGATCCAGCCAAGCAATTCACCGGTATGGTAGCTCATCCTGACGCATACCAGCTGCTTTATCTTTTTGTCTTCGACGAAATTGGGGAAGCTACCCTTGTCTGCACTGAGCACCACCACCTCAGCTTGTTCGCTTCCAGTATTGCATCCGTCAACGGTCTCGTCTATGTGGTGCAACCTTGTGCTCGATGCTGCCACTTTCCATCGCCCGGCGTCGGGCTCAGAGAGTATTATGAGGCTGCACAGTGCTTTCAGCGTAGACGAGGCGCTCTCGACCAGGACAGAGAGTATTCCCTCCAGGTTCATGCTGCTTTCGCCCAGCCTCATGAAGAGCTTGTTGAGAGTGAGTGCTCTTTGAGCAGATATGTTGGCCTGATGGCGCAATGCATCTTCCCTTCGCATCAGTTCGCTGAACATGATCGCGATAATTCCGACGATCAGCAAGGCCGTGAATCTCACAACTATGATCGGGCCGGACACCCCGCCATATATTGCTGACTGATTGAATGTGGTGGAGATTAGCTGGAGCGCATCCGAAATAGCCACCAGAGCCAGGGAAACGCTCCAACGGTAGAACAGCGCTGCTTCCACTATGACGAGGAGAAACAAGAAGAAGAAAAAGCTGTAGTGCCCGCCGGTTACCGCCACTGCCAGCGTTGCCTGGACCAAATCAACAGCAAATATCACCTGCCTGTCCCGCCGAGGCAGCAAATAATCTTTTCGCATCACGTAAGCGGAGATTGGAATGTTGTACGTGATGACGGAGAGCAAAGCCACCAGCGGGGGTACCATCACCGCCCCGTATATCCCGGTAACCACATACACGATCGCCGATGTGAGGATCACACCCCAGCGCACCAGGAGCATGTAGAAATCGATCCTCTGGATCGGAGTACATGGGTCTAGATCGTGTTCCTTGGGAAGTGCTTTCTTTTCGCTGCCCTGGCAGAGCATGCGGTTCCTCCCGGTTGCATGCACATTTTTTGCTCGTTTCGGATCGAAACAATTTTGACAGTAGCCGTTCTGATGAAAATGTCCTTTTGGCTCTCTCTACCTCTCGGCGCCCCCCGATATCGGAGGTGAGGGAAGAAGGGGGTTGGGTAGCGGGCGTTCTTGCGGGAAGGGGAACGGTCCCTGATCCATCCGGCCGAGGGAAGTCAGGTGCCAGGCGCAGCTCTGCGCAATTCCTTCTTTCTGTCTCCACGTAGCTGGTATGCGACGGACGGGGTACCTGTCAAGCATGGGGTGGAAGTGTGCGCCTGGGGGGCAGCCCCGCTTGCTCTCGGATCCTGGCAATGACCTGGCTGATTTGCTTGGTCAGCGGTTCCCATTCTACGCCCACGATCTCGAAATACGGCTGGTTGATGGGCAGCAGGAACTTGTGGCCCCGCGCACAGGCTACCGCCTCGGCGATAGCCGGCGTGATCTCGCCCATCATCGAGTTGGGCACGATTGCGCCGATTGGGGCCAGAATGAAATCTGCTTTGTCAATCGAGACCCTGATGGCGTTCTCACCGCTGGCACCGCGGTTGGCTTTGGCTTTCATCATCTTTTCGGTGGCTACGGCATTGGTGCCCAAAGCCAAGATTTCTACCTCCGGGGGTAATTCTTGCCTGAGCTGGGTTACGATCTGAGCGCCGATCCCACCTCCCATACCGTCTATCACTGCAATAACCATGCTCACCCTCCGGGCGGGATTTTATCACGGGTGGATGCCCGGCGTCAAGCAAATAGGCACTTGGGAGAGCGAAGCAATTCCTGGGGGCCCGTAGGACCCCCAGGAATCCCCAGAACCATTATCGCTCTACATCAACCCCAACGGCGAGTAGCGGATCGCTTCAGAAGCGTCGAGAATGCCCCTGAAACGATTTCGTGCTTTCGATTTGCTTCGAAATCCCCACTTGGGAGAGCGGAGCAATTGGTAGCGCTCAAGAGTAATGTGATGAGCTTGCCTTGCAGAATGAGGGAGCCGTTTTGTTGCCCTCTCCTATCACCCTGGCCGCCTGCGGCGGCCTGCCCCTCTTCCCTCTCCCATGGAATAGGCGAGGGAAGAGGGGCACAACAGGCAAGGCTGCACTGTGGAAAAATCGGCGAATCGCGTCGAGATGGCACTCTCGAGCCGTTCTCGATGCCAGGAGAGATG